>NZ_JAOTGJ010000017.1:0-42627 GCF_044427225.1 Streptococcus sp. 2022WUSS037
CCACACTTTTCATCGGAATGGATGTTCACAAAGAAAGTTTTTCACTCTGCTACTATGATATGATGACCAATCAATTCAAACATAGCACTAAAGTTGGTCCAAATGTTAGCTATATTGTGAACTATGTAAATGAGCTTCGTCGCTTGTATGGTCAAGAGGCAGAAGTATTATGTGGCTATGAAGCTGGATGTCTTGGATTTACCCTATATCACCAGCTACAAGCTCACGGGATTCCCTGTATCGTGATGGCACCTACAACGGTAATGAAGGAAGGATCTAAGCGTGTCAAGACTGATAAGAAAGATGCGGCTCAGCTCGCAAAAGCTCTGGCCTTTCGTAGCTATCGACCTGTTCATATTCCTACTGCTGAGGATGAACAAGTCAAAGAATATATCCGTATGAGAACAGACCACAAAGTGGCTCTGAAGAAGATTAAACAACAAATTCTTGCCTTCTGTCTTCGACATGATTTTCGCTATACCGAGGGAAGCAGTAATTGGACACAGAAACATGTCCGCTGGCTCCGTTCCCTACATCTTGAGGGACTTTACGCAGAGATTTTGACAGAATATCTATTGACCTATGAGAAATTAGTAGATCAAATAGAACGGTATGATGCACGAATTGAGCAACTGGCTCAAAGCGACAGTTATCAAGAGAAGGTCTCACGGCTTTCTTGCTTCATTGGCATTAAAACACTAACTGCTCTTTCCATTGTGACAGAAATCGGAGATTTTAATCGCTTTGCGACAGCTCAACAGTTTGCTTCTTATCTTGGGCTGACTCCTAGCGAAAACTCTAGTGGCGACAAGGAGAGAAGAGGTGCTATCACCAAAGCTGGTAATAGCCATGTAAGACGACTTCTGATAGAAGCTGCACAATCATTGGCTAAGGGAACTATTGGGTATAAATCCAAAGAATTGAAAAGGAGACAAAATGGAAACCGAGTGGAGGTGATTGCTTATGCGGATAAGGCTAATGAACGCTTAAGAAGACGTTATCGCACACTTGTTCTAGGAAAAAATAAGAAACAAAATGTTGCTAAAACAGCTATTGCACGGGAATTATCTGGTTTTATTTGGGGAATGATGACAGGAAGAATAGTTTGAAGTTAGCACTTGTTTTCATGTACACTTTTGACAATTAAGTTTTATCATCGCAGAGCGATGAGGAATCCTTATTTCTATCCAAAATCACTGGGTGAATTTGGACAGAAATAAGGATTGAAATCATGTTTGAATGGAGAGTATCTTGAAGGAGTTTAGGACTTCAAGGTTTGAGTCATCTACGAAATGACTAAGTGGCACAATTGTGATCCACGCTTATAGAGAGTAGGACTCGCGGCAGAACCATTGACCTGTAGGTAACCAATCCACGAATATCAGAGTGGCCAATGCCCGAAGCTAAGAACTAGGCTCTTTCTAGATACTTTTCATTTTTTATCAGTTCGATTGTTTTTTACTTGACAAAGGGCTTTACATATCAGTCATTCAGTTTGTTTTATTATTTCGACGAGCGAGGAAACTTCGTTTCCTTATTTCCAACTTCAAACACTCCACTGGAGTATTTGAACTCGCTTTGCCGTACTTATCGTAAGTGTGATTTCCAAACTTCCATAGTCCGCTGGACTAGTGAAGCTACCTGCAGCTGTTGACGCGAACTTTGTTCGCTTCATTTCCAACCTCCAACTATCTCCCAGATAGTTGGAGCAAGTACTAAAAGCAAACTGAAAGACTATACTTTAAGACTAGAAAGATTAGAATTATGGGACTAAGCTACCAAGAAGAGTTCACCATTCCTTTTGATATGGTGGATGTTAAACAAGAAATCAAACTGCCTGACTTTATTTCCTACTGTCTTGGTGTGTCAGGTCGGCAGTCGGAAGAACTGGGGCGCAGTGACCTCTATGTTTTTCAGGAATTTGGCTTGATTTGGGTGGTGACAGATTATGAACTAACTATTCAAAGCCTGCCCAAGTACAATGAAACCATCACGATAAAAACAGAAGCGGTTGCTTACAACAAGTTTTTCTGTCATCGGATGTTCTATATCTACGATGCAGCGGGTAATCTTTTGTTGGACATTCTCTGCTATTTTGTCCTGATTGATTTTGAGACTCGCAAGGTGGCGCCTGTGCCAGAAGATTTGATTGCTCCTTATCAGTCTGAGCAGGTCAAGAAATTACCTCGGGCTCCTAAGTATCAGCTCTTGGAAAATCCATCTGTTCAAGAATTTCCTGTTCGCTATTTTGACTTGGATATGAATGGTCATGTCAATAATGGCAAGTATCTGGAGTGGATGTATGAAGCACTGGGCTATGATTTTCTGCTCTGCCATATCCCTAAAAAAATCCAACTCAAGTATCTTAAGGAAGTAGAGGCAACTAGCTTGGTGAGTTCACGTTTGGTGGCAGAAGCTGGTGTCAGCCAGCATGAGGTTGTGGTAGATGGGCATATTCATGCGCAAGCTGTCATAGAATGGAGGGAAAGTCATGTCGCAGGATAAGTGGTTGGAATGGGCAGTGCGTTTACAAGCCTTGGCTCAGACAGGCTTGGCTTATGGAAAAGATGTTTATGACATGGAGCGTTTCGAAGAAATTAGACAGATTGCGGCAGAAATGTTGGTAGAGCCATCTGGACAGCCCTTTGAAGTGGTGACAGACTTGTTTTGCAATGAAACAGGCTATCAGACACCCAAGCTGGATACCCGCGCAGCTATTTTCCAAGAGGATAAAATCCTGCTTGTCCAGGAAAACGATGGGCTCTGGTCCTTGCCAGGTGGTTGGTGCGATGTGGACCAGTCCGTCAAGGAAAATGTTGTCAAGGAAGTAAAGGAAGAAGCGGGGCTGGATGTGGAGGCTCTGCGAGTCGTTGCGATTTTGGATAAGCACAAGAATAATCCTGCCAAGTCAGCTCACCGCGTGACCAAGGTCTTCATTCTATGTCGTCTCCTTGGCGGGGAGTTTCAGCCCAATTCGGAAACAGTTGCCAGTGGCTTTTTCAGTCTAGATGACTTACCACCGCTCTCACTTGCGAAAAATACAGCTGAGCAGTTAGCACTTTGCTTGGAAGCTAGTCGGTCTGAGCATTGGGAAACACGATTTGATTAAGGAGGAAAAATGACATATACAGGTTATTTGATTGATTTGGATGGTACGATTTATGAAGGGAAAAAGCGGATTCCTGCTGGTGAGCGGTTTATTCATCGCTTGCAGGAACGTCAGATTCCCTATCTTTTCGTGACTAACAACACTACCCGTCGTCCTGAAATGGTGCAGGCTATGTTGGCGGAGCATTTTAATATCGAAACACCGCTGGAGACCATCTATACAGCCAGTCTGGCGACAGTAGATTATATGAATGATTTGGGCAAGGAAAAGACAGTCTATGTCATTGGAGAAGACGGGCTCAAGTCTGCCATTTTTGAGGCAGGTTATGTGGAAGACACGGAAAATCCAGCCTATGTTGTTGTCGGTTTGGATACTCAGTTGACCTATGAAAAACTGACCATTGCCACCTTGGCTATTCAAAAAGGGGCGACCTTTATCGGTACCAATCCTGACTTAAATATTCCGACTGAAAGAGGTCATTTGCCAGGAGCAGGCTCGCTTATTGCGCTTTTGAAAGCTGCGACCCGTGTAGAGCCGACCTTTATTGGTAAGCCTGAAGCCATTATCATGGATAAGGCTCTGGAGATTTTAGGTACAGAACGCAGTCAAACGGTTATGGTGGGGGATAACTACCTGACGGATATTCGTGCAGGGATTGACAATGGATTTCCAACTCTTTTGGTCCTGACTGGTTTCACCAAGCCAGAAGAAGTAGCAGGCTTACCCCTTGCTCCAACCCATGTCCTTGATAGTTTAGATGAATGGAGTTTTGATGAGAACTAAGTTACAGATTATCGGAACGATTTTATTTGTCTTATCGGCAGCAGTTCTAGGAACCATCTACCTAGCTTGGCTAGTTTATCCGTTTGAGATTTCTTTTTTGGAGTTGGAAAAAGTAGTCTACATGAAAGCGGCAGATATTTCCTATAATTTCAATATTTTGATGAACTATTTGACCAATCCATTTGCAAGTGTTTTAGACATGCCAAATTTTTCATCCTCAGCAAATGGACTCAAACATTTTGCGGATGTGAAAGTTCTCTTTCATCTGGCACAGTTTATTTTTCTGATTAGTTTGCCTGCGGTTTTCTATTTTTGGAAAGAAGTGGTGCGAAAAGGATATGGCAAGCTCTATCGAACTGTTTTTAGGTGGATGGCTCTTGCGCCTCTACTGATTGCGTTAGTGGGCTTGCTGATTGGTTTTGATAGCTTTTTTGTTCTCTTCCATCATCTGCTCTTCCCAGGTGATTCGACCTGGCTCTTTGACCCGTTGAAAGATCCGGTCATTTATATACTTCCCCAGGAATTTTTCCTTCATTGCTTCATCCTCTTTTTCGTCCTCTATGAAGTTTTTTGCGGTATTTGGTTTTTTCTTATTAAAAAATGTGACATTCGATAGGAAATGCCAATAAAAGTCTTGACAATCGATTTATTTTACAGTACAATGATTAAGACTTTGAAATTGAGGGGAGTGAAAATAATGTCAAAAACAGTAGTACGCAAGAACGAATCACTTGATGATGCTCTTCGTCGTTTCAAACGTGCGGTTACTAAAGCTGGTACTCTTCAAGAAACACGCAAACGCGAATTCTACGAAAAACCATCTGTAAAACGTAAACGTAAATCAGAAGCAGCTCGCAAGCGTAAAAAATTCTAATTGAATTTAGGCAGCCTTAGGGCTGTTTTTTGTTTACTTTTCACCCTATGTAACATATAATAGATATATAAAATTTTGTCCAAGTGAAAAGGAGAGCATACATGAGTATTTTGGTTACAGGTGGAGCTGGTTATATTGGTAGTCACACGGTTGTAGAGTTGTTGAAGTTGGGAAAAGAAGTCGTCATCGTAGATAATCTATCCAACTCTAGCATCTTAGTCTTGGACCGAATCGAAGCAATCACAGGCAAACGCCCAACTTTCTATGAGCTAGACGTGGCAGATCAGGTTGCCTTGCGTCAGGTTTTTGAAAAAGAAAACATTGAGTCAGCTATTCACTTTGCAGGCTACAAGGCAGTCGGTGAGTCCGTTGAAAAACCAGTTATGTACTATGAAAACAACATCATGTCCACCTTGGCTTTGGTAGAAGTCATGGCGGAGTTTGGCGTTAAGAAAATTGTCTTCTCATCCAGCGCAACGGTTTACGGTCTTAACAACCCATCTCCTTTGGTGGAAACCATGCCAACCAGCGCAACCAATCCTTATGGCTATACAAAAGTCATGTTGGAACAAATCTTGCGTGATGTGGAAGTGGCAGACAAGGACTGGAGTGTTGCCCTTCTCCGTTATTTCAACCCAATCGGTGCCCATGAATCAGGCTTAATCGGTGAAGATCCAGCAGGTATTCCAAACAACCTCATGCCCTTTATAGCCCAGGTAGCAGTAGGTAAGCGTCCAGAACTCAGTGTCTTTGGTTCGGACTATGACACAGTAGATGGAACAGGTGTTCGTGATTACATCCACGTGATTGACTTGGCACTTGGTCATATCAAGGCCTTGGAAAAAATTTCGACAACCTCAGGTGTGCACACCTATAACCTTGGTTCTGGTCAAGGAACTAGTGTACTGGAATTGGTTCAAGCCTTTGAAAAAGTCAATGGCGTGCCAGTACCGTATAAGATTGTAGACCGTCGGCCAGGTGATGTAGCAACTTGCTATGCTAACGCAGACAAGGCTCTGGCTGAACTCAATTGGAAAACAGAGAAAACCATTGAAGATATGTGCCGTGACACATGGAATTGGCAGTCTAAAAATCCAAATGGATATGAAGGATAAGAAAAGATGTGAGTGTTGGCTCACATCTTCTTTTTCATAGTACAAAAAACAGGCACGGTGCCTGTTTCACTATCTTATTGATTATTTTTTCAACAAGTCACGGATTTCTGCAAGCAATTCTTCTTGAGTTGGACCAGCAGGTGTAGCTTCTTCAACAGCAGCTTCTTCTTTCTTAGCCAAGCTTTGAGCTTTTTCCGCAGCCTTAACGATGAAGAAGAGAACAGTACCAACAATCAAGAAGTTGATAACAGCACTCAAGAAGTTACCGTATGCTACACCGTTCCATGACAAGTCAGCGATTTTTTCTGCACCAGCAGCTTTCAAAGCTGGCGTCAAGAACAATGGAGTAATTACATCTTCAACCAATGATTTAACGATTGCACCAAATGCAGATGCAATAATCACACCGACAGCCAAATCAATCACGTTTCCACGGAACAAAAAGGCTTTTAAATCTTTCAACATATCCTAAATATGTCCTTTCATAAATATTTTACTCTATATATAATAACCGTTAAAAATTATTTTACAAGTAATTTGTTTCAGAAATTTTACATTTTCCTTCTTTTAGTATAAAATAGAGTATGTTAAACTAAGGGAAGAGTGTTCACTTTTTAAATTAGCTAGTATGATATGAGGAGGGAATGTGCTTTCAAAGGATAAAATTACTGAAATAAAACAAGCTCTCAATATCGTTGATGTTATTGGTGAAACGGTTGCTTTGACAAAAGCGGGACGGAATTATGTTGGTCTCTGTCCTTTTCATGGAGAAAAGACACCTTCTTTTAACGTTGTTGAAGATAAGCAGTTCTACCACTGTTTTGGTTGTGGGAAGTCTGGTGATGTATTCAAGTTCGTAGAGGAAACACGTGGAATTCCCTTTGCAGATGCAGTTGCTGTTTTAGCAGAGAAAGCAGGTTTTCAGGTAGAAATTCAATCTACAAGTCATTTCCAGCCCAAGAAAGAAAATCCTCACCAGCTTTTATACGACATACATAGTGATGCGGCTAAGTTTTATCATGCCTTGTTAATGACCACAAAAATGGGGGAGGAAGCACGGAACTACCTTCACCAGCGTGGATTAACTGACGAAGTAATGAAGAGCTTCCAAATTGGTCTAGCGCCAGAGGAGCAAAATATTCTTTATCAAAAACTTTCTCAGCAATACGATGAAGACAGTTTATTGCACTCGGGTTTGTTTAATCCTAGTGAACAGAATATGATTTTTGATGCCTTTCAGTCTCGAATTATGTTCCCTTTGGCGGATGAGTTTGGGAGGATTATTGCTTTTTCTGGAAGGATCTGGACGGAAAAAGACTTACAGAATAAGCAGTTAGCCAAGTATAAAAATTCTCGTAGCACGGCTATTTTTAATAAGAGTTACGAATTATATCATTTGGACAAGGCAAAGGCTGTCATCAAAAAACAGCGGGAAGTTTATCTGATGGAGGGCTTTCTGGATGTTATCGCGGCCCATCGGGCTGGTATTGACAATGCAGTAGCTTCTATGGGAACGGCTCTTACTCGAGAGCACGTTGGCCATTTGGCTAAGTTCTGTAAGAAGTTAGTTTTGACCTATGATGGTGATAAAGCTGGTCAAGCGGCTACTATGAAGGCTTTAGACGAATTGCGAGATTTTCAGGTGGAAATAGTTAGTCTGCCTGATAATATGGACCCGGATGAATTTTTGCAAAAAAATTCTGAAGAAGCCCTGTTACAAGTCTTAACCAAGTCTAGGATAAGTGATGTAGAATTTTTAATCGACTATCTGAAGCCCGAAAATCCGGATAATTTGCAAATGCAGATTGATTTTGTGGATAAGATTGCCCCAATCATTGCAAAGGTCTCGTCCATTACAGCTCAGAATTCCTATATTTATAAGGTAGCTGAGGTGCTTTCGGACATTGATTATAGTCAGGTGGAGCAGGCAGTCAATGCCGTTCGCTTAAATCAACGTCAACAACGCAGCCAACAAATCCAATCCCAACAAGTTGAGCCGTCCTTCCAGATTCCAGCTCAGCCCTTGGTTCGCCTTACCAGTCTCATTCGAACGGAGAATCACTTGCTCTATCGCATGGTTGAGCATCCGTATATTTTAAATGAATTTCGACTGAGAGATGATTTTTATTTTGCTACACCAGAATTGCAGGTATTGTATGAATTGTTGAAAAATCAAGGTGAGATTAGTAGCTTTGACTTATCTCAATTGGAAGATAGTGTTCAACAGTCCTGGTATCGTATCTTGGAAGAACGATTACCAGAAGAAGTAGGTCAACACGAGATTGAGGAATTGGAGTTGCGACGAGACAAAGAACTCTTGCGAAAGGAAAATCAACACCTGACACGGAAAATTCGTGAACATTCCCATGTGGGAAATGCCGATATTGCCCTTGATGAGTTGGCTCAACTTCTCGAGAAAAGAAAACAGATGGAGTAAGTATGACAAGTAAAAAAGATAAAAAGACAGAAGTGACAACTTTTGATGTACAAGTTGCTGAATTTATTCGAAACCATAAAAAACAAGGTTCAGCTACAGACGATGAAATCAATGACCAACTGGTTATTCCATTTACGCTTGATGCTGACGGAATCGATGATTTGCTCCAACGTATTCAGGACGCAGGGATTTCAATTGTTGATAAGGATGGAAATCCATCAGCGCGTGCTATGCAGGTAGAGGAAGAGCAAGAATTATCTGACGAAGAATTGCTTGGAAGCACTTCTGCAAAAGTGAACGACCCAGTCCGCATGTATTTGAAAGAAATTGGTGTTGTACCTCTTTTGACCAACGAGGAAGAGCAAGAATTGGCTCTGGCAGTTGAAGCAGGTGATCCAGAAGCAAAACAACGTTTGGCGGAAGCCAACTTGCGTTTGGTTGTTTCTATTGCAAAACGCTATGTCGGTCGTGGTATGCAGTTCCTTGATCTTATCCAAGAAGGAAACATGGGCTTGATGAAGGCCGTTGACAAGTTCGACTACTCTAAAGGTTTCAAGTTTTCAACCTATGCAACCTGGTGGATTCGTCAGGCTATCACTCGTGCCATTGCGGACCAAGCACGTACAATCCGTATTCCTGTTCACATGGTGGAAACCATCAACAAATTGGTTCGTGAGCAACGCAATCTCTTGCAAGAATTGGGCCAAGATCCAACTCCTGAGCAAATTGCAGAGCGTATGGATATGACGCCTGAGAAAGTTCGTGAAATCCTTAAGATTGCCCAAGAACCTGTTTCTTTGGAAACACCAATCGGGGAAGAAGATGACAGCCATTTGGGAGATTTCATCGAAGACGAAGTCATTGAAAATCCAGTTGATTACACAACTCGTGTCGTTCTTCGTGAACAGTTAGATGAGGTATTGGATACTCTTACTGACCGTGAGGAAAACGTATTGCGTCTTCGTTTTGGTTTAGACGATGGTAAAATGCGCACTCTTGAAGATGTTGGTAAAGTCTTTAACGTAACCCGTGAACGCATCCGCCAAATCGAAGCCAAAGCCCTCCGTAAACTCCGCCACCCATCCCGTAGCAAACCACTCAGAGACTTTATTGAGGATTAAAAACGTCCAGTGGACGTTTTTAACGCCTGCTTGAAAATAAGAGAGCAGGCTAATCCAGTGGTGTTTTAACCCGAGCTTAGAAATAGGAAAGCGAGGAATAAGCCTACGGATAGGCTTTCTCAACGTCCGCCTAAAATTCCGAAAGCGGACAAGGTTCGGGGAACCTTTTTAACCGCTCCCCTTGAAATGAGAAAGGGAGCGCCAAGTGGACTTTTTGACATAAACTTGGTTTGTTTCTTTTCCAGTATTGAACTTGTGAACAAGAAAGAGAGAAAAATGACGTACACAGAAGATCAAATTAAAGACATTCAGGAGCGTATTTTTCATGCTCTTGAAGATGTGATTGACCCTGAGCTAGGTATTGATATTATCAATTTAGGGCTAATTTATGAAATCCGATTTATTGAGGGCAAGGCTGAAATTGATATGACCTTGACGACCATGGGCTGTCCCTTAGCTGATTTGATTACCGATCAAATTCATGATGTGCTGAAGGATGTTCCTGAAGTAACAGAAGTAGATGTGAGACTGGTTTGGTCACCAGCTTGGACCGTTCAAAAAATGAGTCGTTATGCTCGAATTGCATTAGGAATTAAATAAAAAAACAAAATGGTTTCGAACGTTTGAAGCCGTTTTTTTATTAATGTTTGGATTTTTTGTAAAAAATATTAAAAATTATACTTGTCAAAGAGAAATTTCCGTGTTACAATAAACAGGCCTAGGAAAAGTAGTCATACCTATTCTAGCAAATATCAGACCTATATGGGATGAGTAGCTCTGCTATTGATCATAACCAAAGCCTACGGACAGGCGGGTCGAATGCCGAAGCGTGGCGTAAGCCACATTATTGATAGGGTTAAAAGCCTACATTTTATAAGTTGATTTTAGGGTTCATCCCTAATTCGTATATCAAATTTAGTGTGGTGAAAGCACACGTCATCTTGTGAAACGGTCAATAAAGTACGTATATATTTGCACTGGAGAGTAGGAAACGGTAGGCACATAAACTCAAGAGAAGAATAAAAAACGTCGATTTGGATTGTAGAGCAGGATGAACCCTGCTCTTTTTACTTGTTTAAAAAAGGGTAGGAGTCCATCAAGCAAAGGAGTTTTTCAATATGAAAAATCAACACCAAGCCCCTATTTATCAGGGATTGGTACAGTTACGCCGAAAAAGGATTGTTCCCTTTGATGTGCCTGGACATAAGCGGGGACGGGGTAATCCAGAGTTGGTCGAACTGTTAGGAGAAAAATGCGTGGGGATTGATGTCAATTCCATGAAGCCCTTGGATAATCTAGGGCATCCCGTCTCCATTATCCGAGAGGCAGAGGAATTGGCGGCAGAAGCCTTTGGTGCTAGCCATGCCTTTCTTATGGTTGGAGGAACCACCTCCTCAGTCCAGACCATGATTTTGGCGACCTGTAAGGCGGGCGATAAGATTATCCTCCCCCGAAATGTCCATAAGTCAGCCCTCAATGCCCTTGTCCTTTGTGGTGCCATCCCTGTCTATGTGGATATGAGCGTGGAGCCACGGATTGGCATTGCTCTTGCCTTGGAAAATGCTGCCTTTGAACGGGCCATTGCAGAGCATCCTGATGCTGTTGCTGTCTTGATTAACAATCCGACCTATTATGGCATCTGCTCGGACCTGCGTAGCTTGACTGAGAAAGCTCACGCAGCGGGTATGAAAGTTTTGGTAGATGAGGCTCATGGTGCGCATTTGCATTTTTCAGACAAATTGCCAGAGGCGGCTATGGATGTGGGGGCTGATATGGCAGCTGTTTCCATGCATAAGTCAGGGGGGAGTCTGACCCAGAGCTCACTTTTATTGGTCGGTCCAGATATGAATGTGGAGTATGTCCGTCAGATTATCAACCTGACCCAGTCGACATCCGCTTCCTATCTCTTGCTGGCTAGTCTGGATATTTCAAGGAGAAATCTGGCCCTTCGTGGGAAAGAGTCTTTTGAAAAAGTCATTGAAATGTCTGAGTATGCTCGTCGTGAAATCAATGCCATCGGTGGCTACTATGCCTATTCTAAAGAATTGATTGATGGCAAAACGGTGCATGATTTTGATGTAACCAAGCTCTCCATCTATACGCAGGGCATTGGTCTGACAGGGATTGAAGTCTATGATTTGCTGCGGGATGAGTACGACATCCAGATTGAATTTGGTGATATTGGCAATATCTTGGCCTATATTTCAATCGGTGACCGCTTGCAGGACATCGAGCGGCTGGTGGGAGCACTGGCTGACATCAAGCGACTCTACTCACGAGATGGTTCGGATTTGATTTCGGGAGAATACATCCAGCCGCAGCTGGTTTTGTCACCGCAGGAGGCCTTTTATGCAGAGCGGGAAAGCCGTTCCCTGCAAGAAGCAGTTGGTCAGGTCTGTGGGGAATTTGTCATGTGCTATCCTCCAGGTATTCCTCTTTTGGCCCCTGGAGAACGAGTGACTCAGGAAATTGTTGACTACATCATCTTTGCCAAGGAGCGCGGTTGCTCCGTCCAAGGGACAGAAGATCCAGATGTCAACTTCATCAATGTCATTAAGGAGGTCTAGTCATGGAAATGTGGTTTTCAGAAGTCCAAACGCCAGATGTCAAGTTATCCATTCGCACCAGCCAGCAGCTCTATGCTGGCAAGAGTGAATATCAAGATATTGCAGTCTTGGATTCCCCAGCATTTGGAAAAATATTAACCCTTAATGGTCGTGTTTTATTCTCGGATGCAGATGACTTTGTCTACAATGAGATGGCAGTACATGTGCCCATGGCTGTCCATCCCAATCCCAAGAAGATTTTGATTTTGGGTGGGGGTGACGGTGGCGTTGCCCAAGTTCTCAGTATGTATCCTGAAATCGAACGTATTGACGTAGTAGAGCCAGATGAACTACTTGTTGAAGTGTGTCGTCAGTATTTCCCAGACTATGCCTCTGGCTTGGAAGATGAGCGGGTCGAGGTTTATTTACAGGATGGCCTGCGTTTCTTGCGCAACTGTGAAAATGAGTATGACATCATCATCAATGATGCGACAGATCCATTTGGACATACGGAAGGATTGTTTACCAAGGAATTTTACGGCAACGCCTACCGAGCTTTGAAGGAAGATGGCATTATGGTCTACCAACATGGTTCGCCATTCTATGATGAAGATGAGTCGGCTTTTCGTTCCATGCATCGGAAGGCGACCCAATCCTTTCCTATCAGCCGTGTTTATCAGGCCCATATTCCGACATCTGCGGCGGGTTATTGGTTATTTGGCTTCGCCTCTAAAAAATACCATCCCATTGAAGATTTTGACAAGGAAAAATGGAAAGCGCGCCAGCTTTTTACAGAATATTATACTGCTAACCTCCATATCGGAGCATTTCTCTTGCCCCGCTATGTAGAAGACATTTTAGAAGAAGAGGAGAAAAAATAATGAGTCGTTTGTTAGTTATTGGATGTGGCGGAGTTGCCCAAGTTGCCATCAGCAAGGTGTGCCAGGCAGAAGATAGCTTCAAGGAAGTCATGATTGCCAGCCGTACCAAGTCCAAATGTGATGATTTGAAGGCTGCCTTAGAAGGAAAAACTTCCGTAAAAATTGAAACTGCCCAAGTGGATGCGGACAGGGTAGAAGAAGTGATTGCCTTGATCGAAAACTACCAGCCAAAAGCTGTCTTGAACGTTGCCCTGCCTTACCAAGATTTGACCATCATGGATGCCTGCTTGGCGACTGGCGTGGACTATATTGACACGGCCAACTACGAGTGCGAGGATACAGAAGACCCTGAATGGCGGGCCATCTACGAAAAACGCTGTGCTGAAGAGGGCTTTACGGCTTACTTTGACTACTCATGGCAGTGGGCTTATAAGGAGCGTTTTGAAAAAGCAGGGTTGACAGCTCTTTTGGGATCCGGATTTGATCCAGGCGTGACCAGCGTTTTCTCAGCCTACGCATTGAAACACTATTTCGATGAAATCCACTATATCGACATCCTAGACTGTAACGGTGGAGACCACGGCTATCCATTTGCGACCAACTTTAACCCTGAAATCAACCTGCGTGAAGTTTCAGCACCAGGCTCCTACTGGGAAAATGGCAAATGGGTGGAAGTTGAAGCCATGTCTATCAAGCGAGAATATGACTTCCCAGAAGTGGGGCAGAAGGATATGTACCTCCTCCACCATGAAGAAATCGAATCTCTTGCTAAAAATATTCCAGGTGTCAAACGCATTCGCTTCTTTATGACTTTTGGTCAATCCTACTTGACTCACATGAAATGTTTGGAAAATGTTGGTCTCTTGCGGACTGACCCAATCAACTTTAACGGACAAGAAGTCGTACCTATCCAATTCCTCAAAGCATTATTGCCAGACCCTGCCAGCCTTGGTCCACGTACTGTTGGGAAAACCAACATCGGCGGTATTTTCAAAGGTATCAAGGACGGTGTGGAGAAGACTATCTACATCTACAACGTATGTGACCACCAAGAGTGTTACAAGGAAGTTGGCTCACAAGCTATTTCCTATACAACTGGTGTGCCAGCCATGATTGGAACCAAGCTTGTCATGGACGGAACTTGGAAAAAACCAGGCGTTTACAACTTGGAAGAATTGGATCCAGATCCATTTATGGACCTGCTCAACCAATATGGATTGCCTTGGCAAGTAGTAGAAAATCCTGTTTTGGTGGACTAGATGAGAATTGATCAAGTCCCAACACCAGCTTACGTCATTGATGAAGCCAAGCTGGTAAAAAATCTAGAAATTCTCAAGTCTGTCCAAGACCGCACAGGCTGCAAGGTGTTATTAGCCCAAAAAGCCTTCTCCATGTATGCCACTTACCCCCTAATCAGTCAGTATCTGGCTGGAACAACCGCATCAGGACTTTACGAAGCCAAATTAGGTCGTGAAGAGTTTGGAGGTGAAGTCCATGTCTTTGCTCCAGCCTTCAAGGAGGCGGATTTGGAGGAGATTTTGGAGATTGCGGACCATATCGTCTTTAACTCAGAGCGCCAACTCCGCAAGCATGTGGACAAATGCCGAGCAGCTGGAGTCAGTGTCGGCCTGCGAATCAATCCAGAATGTTCGACCCAAGGTGAACATGCCCTCTATGACCCCTGCGCAGCGGGTTCTCGTTTCGGTGTTCGTATTGACCAGTTTTCAGAAGACCTGCTGGACTTGGTGGATGGCCTGCATTTTCATACCCTCTGTGAGCAAAATTCGGATGATTTGAAAACCACCTTGGATGCTGTCGAGGCCAAATTCGGTCCATACCTACACCGTATCAAATGGCTCAATATGGGTGGAGGCCATCATGTGAGCAGGGGGGATTATAATCTAGATTTGCTGATTTCCTCTATCCAGCATATGCAGGAAACCTATGGATTAGAAGTTTACATTGAGCCCGGCGAGGCCATCGCCCTCAATGCGGGCTATCTGGTGACAGAAATTTTAGACATTGTCGAAAATGGCATTGAGACGCTGGTTTTGGATACTTCGGCTACTTGCCATATGCCAGATGTCTTGGAAATGCCCTATCGCCCACCGCTACGAAATGGCTTTGAGGCTGGAGAGAAGGAATTTACTTACAGACTATCTTCCAATACCTGTCTGACGGGCGACATCATCGGCGATTATTCCTTTGAAAAGCCTGTGGAGATTGGCGATAAGCTCTACTTTGAAGATATGGCCATCTATTCCTTTGTAAAAAACAATACCTTCAATGGCATTGGTCTGCCAAGTCTGGTCTTGATGGATCAGACAGGCGACTGTCGGATTATCAAAAGTTTTGGCTATGAAGATTTCAAGGGGAGGTTGTCATGATAGAAAGTCCAAAAGCAGCGGGTTACCGTATGCCTGCTGAGTATGAGCCCCATCACGGTACCCTAATGGTGTGGCCGACTCGCCCAGGATCCTGGCCCTTTGATGGTCAGGGGGCAAAAAAAGCCTTTAGCCAGGTCATTAAAACCATTGCTGAAAGCGAGCAGGTCTATCTCTTGGTGGATGTGGCACACCGTGAGGAGGCTCAATCCATGCTGGGGGCTGGCATTGCCTACCTGGACATCCCCACCAACGACGCTTGGGCGCGAGACACAGGTCCGACGGTCTTGGTTCATGAAAATGGCAGAGCTTTGTCTGTCGATTGGGGCTTTAACGCTTGGGGCGGAAGCTATGATGGTCTTTATCAGGACTATGAAGCAGATGATCAGGTGGCTAGTCGATTTAGTCAGGCCATCGGTCTACCAGTCCATGATGCCCATCCCTTTGTCCTAGAAGGTGGAGCCATCCATAGCGATGGTGAAGGAACCATCTTGGTGACCGAATCCTGTTTGCTGAGCCCAGGCCGCAATCCTCTTCTGACCAAGGTCCAGATTGAGCAAGTGCTTCTAGATACTCTCGGAGCAGAAAAGGTTCTCTGGCTCCCTTATGGCATTTACAACGATGAAACCAACGAACATGTGGACAATGTTGTGGCCTTTGTTGGTCCAGCTGAGATCGTTTTAGCCTGGACGGATGATGAGGCAGATCCCCAATATGCCATGTCCAAGGCTGATTTGGACTACTTGGATGAGCAAGTAGATGCTAAGGGCAGAAAGTTGATCGTCCATAAACTGCCTATTCCAAAATATCCTATTCTAGTAACAGAAGAGGATTTGCCAGGCTATGTCTATGAAGAAGGGGAAGAAGAACGGACTGCTGGCGAACGCTTGGCAGCTTCCTATGTGAATTTTTACGTCAGCAACGGTGCGGTATTAGTGCCCCAGTTTGAAGATGAGCATGATGCGCAGGCACTGCATCTCCTAGCGCAACTTTTTCCAACCAGAAAAGTCGTTGGCATACCGGCCCGAGACATCCTGCTTGGAGGTGGGAATATTCACTGCATCACCCAGCAGATTCCCCGATTTAGAAAGGAAAATAAATGAGAAATGTTACTGTAGCAGCTGTCCAGATGCAGTGTAGTCAAGTTTTAGCTGAAAATCTGGCGACCGCAGAACGTTTGGTCAGACAGGCTGCTGGTCAGGGAGCGCAGATTATTCTCCTGCCTGAACTCTTTGAGCGTCCTTATTTTTGTCAAGAACGCCAGTATGACTATTACAACTATGCCAAGTCTGTAGAGGAAAATGATGCTGTTCAGCACTTTATTCCTATTGCAAAGGAATTGCAGGTTGTCTTGCCTATTTCCTTCTATGAAAAAGATGGCAATAGCCTCTACAATTCCATTGCGGTCATTGATGCGGATGGAAGAGTTTTGGGAGTTTACCGCAAGACCCATATCCCTGACGACCATTATTATCAGGAGAAGTTTTACTTCACACCGGGAAATACTGGGTTTAAGGTCTGGGAAACTCGATTTGCGAAAATTGGCATTGGTATCTGTTGGGACCAATGGTTTCCAGAAACAGCTCGCTGTTTGGCATTGAATGGGGCGGAATTGCTCTTTTATCCAACAGCTATTGGTTCGGAGCCGATTTTGGATACAGACAGTCAAGGCCATTGGCAACGAACCATGCAGGGCCATGCGGCGGCCAACATCACGCCAGTCATTGCAGCCAACCGTATCGGCTTGGAAGAAGTGCAGCCTTCTGCAGAAAATGGAGGCCAGTCTTCTAGCTTGTGTTTCTATGGCTCCTCTTTCTTGACAGATGAAACAGGTGAATTGATTGAGAAAGCAGGTCGAGAGGAGGAAACTGTCTTGCTTGCTACTTATGATTTGGACAAAGGTGCGCGTGAGCGTTTAGACTGGGGTCTCTTTAGGGACCGCAGACCGCATATGTATCAGAAAATTACGGAATAAACAAAACAGCCTGGTCAAATGACAAGGCTGTTTCATCTATTATTTAAGGAATTGTTGTAAAAATTGGCTGCCATAAATCCAAAAGTAGCTGTAAGCAACGATGGAAAATGGACGACATAGCAGTGTGATGGTAATAAATTTACGATAGCTCATGCTGGTTAAACCCGTAATCATGACTACAATATCTGCAGGTGAAATCGGAGAGAGCATACAGAGTATAAAGAAAATTTCATAACCACGCTTATTGTCAATCTTGCTTTCATACTTATAAAAAGTTTCTTCACTCATGAATAGCAAGCAGAACTTTTTGCCATAGCGACGAGCTAACCAGAAGAGAATGATACTTCCGATGGAAATTCCGACATAATTCAGGAAAAACCCCCACCAAAAATTAAAAACAAGAAATCCGACAACAGTAGTAACACCGCCAGGGATGATTGGAAAGACGACTTGAAGAATCTGAATCGCTAAAAATGATAAACTACCAAAAGCTCCATGTCCCTTGATGAATTCAGTAAGCACATTTTGGTCATTTAAAATACCGATACGATATAACCAAAAAAGAAAAATAAATGTTCCGATAAGCGTGATAATACTTAATACTTGAATTGTTTTTTGCCAAAATTTATACATACTCATATTGTACCATATTTCAAAAATTTTTTAAAATTGTAAGGAAATTGTAAAAAATAGCTTTGCTATTTGTGAAAAAATCTGCTATAATAATTCTCGTATCAAACCTACGGGGTTGTTACGGATTCGACAGGCATTATGAGGCTTGTTCTGCAACTCATCGGCAGATGTAAAAATGCCAGTTAAATATAACTGCAAAAAATACAAACACTTACGCATTAGCAGCTTAATAACCTGCCTGCGTGACCAGTCGCAAATTGCTTGTGTTTGCTGATTGGTCTTAAAAATAACAAGCTACGTTGAACTTGAGTCAGGCAAGTTCAAAAGAGATTTACTGACTCGCTTGGTCTAGGTTTGAGTTATGTATCGAGCCCAAGTTAAAGCAAGACATAACCTATGGTTGTAGACGAATAAGTTAGCAGGTGTTTGGACGTGGGTTCGACTCCCACCAGCTCCATATATGGAAGATTACTCAAGAGGCTCAAGAGGCCGTGTTGGAAACGCGGTAGGCGTGTAACAGCGTGCGTGGGTTCGAATCCCATGTCTTCCGTATGGCAAGAACGATGAAAATCGTTCTTTTTTTCTTGTATAAAATAAAGGTTGAATGTTGATAAAGTTCACTTTTTGTTAAAAATATCTTGTATTTTTGCTAAAATGTGGTATGATAGATGACAATATACTCATGAAAGAGGTGTTAGTGATGTTAAACGTACATGAATTAGCGAAAACGGAATTGCATTGTCATCTGGATGGCTCCCTGTCCTTGCCAATGATTCGTCAACTTGCCCAAATGGCAGACATTTCTATTCCAGACAAGGATGAAGATTTACGTAAGTTGGTCAGTATTGAGGGCAAGGTGGATAGCCTGATGACCTATTTGAAAACTTTTGATTTTGTTCGCCCTCTTTTACAGACCGTTCCAGCCTTGGAACTGGCTGTTTATGACCTGATAGAACAGGCTGCAAATGATGGCATCCTTTATATCGAAATCCGCTTTGCTCCCGAATTATCGACTGACAAGGATTTGAGTGTCCTAGATGCAGTGAAAGCGGTCTTGCGAGGAATGGAAAAGGGGCAAAATGACTTTGGACTTGTAGCTAAACTTTTAGTCTGTGGTCTAAAACAGACTCCTAAAAGTCAGACGAGAGAATTCTTTTCAGCCATTGCAGATTTGGCCCCTCAAGGCCTGGTTGGTTTTGATTTTGCAGGCAACGAAGCAGATTTTCCAACAGCAGACCTGGCTGACTTGATTGTATATACGCAATCTCTAGGCTATCCTATGACTTTTCATGCCGGCGAGTGCGGTTGTGTGACCAATGTAGTGCAAGCTCTAGCCCTTGGTATCAAACGGATTGGCCACGGAACGGCTCTCAGTGGTCAAGCTAAGGCTATTCAGGATTTTGTCAATAGCGGAGCAACGCTTGAAATGTGCCTGACTTCCAATCTCCAAACCGAAGCAGCCTCTTCCTTAGCAGATTTTCCCTATGACCAACTGGTCCAATCAGGTGCAAAGATTACGATAAATACAGATAATCGAACAGTTTCCAATACCAATTTGAACAAAGAATACGACCTGTTTGTAAAGCATTTTGGAACAAGCAAAGAAGAATTTTATCAGTTCAACCGAAATGCTATTCTAGCTTGTTTTGCTAGTGAAGAAGAAAAGACAACCTTACTTGAAATTCTAGCAAATAAATATCAACTGTAAAAAGAAAGCTCTAGGCCATGTCTCAACTGACAGGCAAAGAGCTTTTTCTTATTGCAAATTCAATTTCTTGGTCATGATAAAGTGTGTACCAAAATAGTAGGCAAAGGCTAGAATGATATTGAGCAAGGCCAAAATAGGACTTGGGTATAATGGTAGTGCTGAATTATAAAGATTCTCTAGGTTGTTGGTATATATGAGAGTACCAAATACACCCACTACAATTGAAATGCCAATATAGGTCAAAATAGCAAACAGTAGACGGTGGTCTTTGAAGAGTTGCCCAACTGAGATAGAGAAGTAGATGAGCAAAATCCCCATCGTTGACTCAATTAAGGCATAAAATAAATGTGCAATAAGAACAGACCAGTCCAATTCTTGTATAACAGTTTGCAATTCAGGAATCATGAATTCCTCAGTTCCAAGCATGAGAACAGCCAAAATGATTCCGATGGAAAGAAGGATTGTGATACCTGCCAAAAGGTACCAAACCAAAGAAGCTAAGAGTTTGCTGAGGATAATTTGATGGCTTGAAACTGGTAAGGTCATAGTTAGGTAGCCTTGACGACCATAAACATTTTTTCGGAAGCGATTGATGACCATGAAAAAGGTTGACAAGCCAAGGGCAGCAATAAGGATCCCAAAAGTAAGGAATGAAGATCCAAAAAGAACCATTTCAGCACCACCGGGCTCTGTACTACCCCCTTGTGTCCGTATAGACAGTGCTTGTAACCAAAATCCGAGTATAGCCGATAATGCTAAAGCACCTGCATAAATTCCTAAATACCATTTTCCAACGGATTGAAATTCATATTTGAGTAATTTCTTAAACATATCTATCTCCTTCTAACTAAGCCTTAAAGTCTTGGCGGAAGAGTTCGTCAATGGACTCCCCACTTTCAATACGGAGGTCATCAACATTGCTGTGTCGAATAACGCTACCATATTGTAAGAAAATAACTTCGTCTAAAATTTGTTCAACATCTGAAATCAAATGAGTAGAAATAATGACAGAAGCAGTAGGTGAATAGTTATTGACGATAGTTTTTAGAATATAGTCTCGGGCAGCAGGGTCAACACCACCGATTGGTTCATCCAATACATATAATTGTGCCTGACGGCTCATCACTAAAATTAGCTGAACCTTTTCCTTGTTCCCTTTTGACAGGTGTTTCATACGGCTGTTCAAATCAATTCCCAAGTCTTGCAAAAGATGGAGAGCCCGTTCTTTATCGAAGTCTGCATAGAAATCTGTAAAGAAGGTAATAGCATCAGAGACCTTCATACTTTCATCAAGATAGGTCGTATCTGGCAAATAAGATACAATCGCTTTGGTTTCTGGAGAAGGTGTACGACCATTGATAAGGACTTGACCATATTCAGGTTGCAAGAGTCCGTTGATAAGTTTGATAAGAGTTGTCTTACCAGAACCATTTGGTCCCAAGAGTCCGATAATCTTTCCAGCTGTCAATTTCAAGTTCACATTATTTAGAGCAACAGCTCCACCGTAGGATTTTGAAACTTGTTGCAATTCAACGAGGGTATATGCGTTATTCATAAGACACTCCTTTCAAATAATCATCTAATTGGTGGGTCAATTCATCTTGATTGAAACCTAGATCCAACATGTTTGTCACAAAGTTTTCTAATTCTTTCTGTGCTAAATGCAGACGGGTCTGTGAAATCAATTCTTGATTGTCTGTTACAAAACGTCCAGTTGTGCGGACCGAGTAAACAAATCCTTCTGTCTCCAAATCAGATAGGGCTCGCTGTACCGTGTTCGGATTGACACCAGCTGTTTCAGCCAAATCACGAACGGTTGGCAATTTATCTCCTGATTTTAGTTGATTGGTCACAATCTGTAATTTGATGGTATTACTGATTTGGATATATATGGGCATATTATTATCAAATTTCCAAGCCATAATAGTCTTCCTTTCCCGGTTTATTTCACCGTACCTATGTCTTATCTAAATAATACAATAAAACATTTTTAATTGCAAGTGATTTGATTCAATTTCTTTAAAAATATTTTTCAAAATTATTTGTTATAATAGAAGAAATAAATAAGGAGAAGACCATGCTAGCACAACTTGATACAAAAACCGTCTATACCTTTATGGATAGCATGGTGACGATAGAAAATTATGTAGGCAGGGCTAAAGAGCTTGGTTACCACGCATTGGGGATAATGGATAAAAACAGTCTTTATGCAGCCTATAGTTTTATGGAATCCTGTAACAAAATGGGGCTTCAACCAATTATTGGTTGTGAACTGGACTGGAAATTACAGGGAGGGGAGCAGGACGTCACTACTCAATTGATTGCTCTGACAACCAGAGGTTATCGCAATCTATTGAAAATTTCGACTGCTAAGATGACAGGGCAAGATGATTTTGAAACCATTCGTCAATATTTAGTCGACATAGCAGTGGTTGTTCCTTATTTTTCTGGCATTGAGCACCTTGAGCTAGGTACTAACTATTATATCGGAGTGACGGTTGACACACCAGTGCAAGACTTTAAGCAAGCAATACTCCCGATTCATACGGTTCGTTTTTTTGAAGAGGAACAATTGGAAAGTCTACAGGTTCTCCATGCTATTCGAGATAATATTCCACTTAATCAAGTTGCAGATATAGATAATCGACAAAAGCTTTTATCGGCTGATAGCTTAACCAATCTATTTTCGAATCGGTTTCCGCAAGCAGTTGATAATTTACGTGACTTGGTTGCAGGGATTTCTTATCAATTAAATACAGATTTAAAATTGCCGCGTTTTAATCGTGACAGACCTGCAGTGGAAGAATTATACGAGCGCTCCTATCAAGGATTAGAAGAGAAGGGCTTGACTAATTCACTGTATAAGGAACGCTTGGAAAAGGAATTATCCATTATTCATCAAATGGGATTTGATGATTATTTCTTGATTGTATGGGACCTACTTCGTTTTGGACGTAGCCAAGGGTACTACATGGGAATGGGGCGCGGTTCAGCTGTTGGAAGCCTAGTTGCCTATGCCTTAAATATCACAGGTATCGACCCAGTTAAGCATAATCTTCTCTTTGAACGCTTTCTCAATGCTGAACGTTATTCAATGCCCGATATTGATATTGATATTCCAGATATTCATCGAGCAGATTTTATTCGTTATGTACGAGATCGTTATGGTTCAACCCATGCTGCGCAAATTGTAACCTACTCGACATTTGGAGCTAAGCAGGCCATTCGTGATGTATTTAAGCGTTTCGGAACACCTGAATATGAGTTAAGTAATATAACCAAGAAAATTTCATTTAGAGATAGTCTTACTTCTGCCTATCAGCGAAATGCCGCTTTTCGTCAGATTATCAATAGTAAGATAGAGTACCAAAAAGCTTTTGCGATTGCTCAACAAATTGAAGGACAGCCTCGCCAGACTTCCATTCACGCAGCAGGTGTGGTTATGAGCGATGAGGACTTGACTGATACCATTCCACTGAAAATAGGGGATGATATGCTAGTGACCCAGTATGATGCCCATGCAGTCGAGGCCAATGGATTGCTCAAGATGGACTTTCTTGGTCTGCGAAACCTGACTTTCGTACAAAAAATGGCAGAAGGAGTACGTGAACGTTATCAGCAGGAAATTGATATTGCCAAGATAGATTTAGAAGACAAGAAAACCTTGGAACTTTTTGCTGCTGGTCGGACTAAGGGAATTTTTCAATTTGAACAGCCTGGTGCGATTAGCCTGCTTCGAAGGGTCAAACCTGGTCGATTTGAAGATATAGTTGCAACAACGAGTTTGAATAGACCGGGGGCTAGTGATTATTCGGATAACTTTGTAAAACGCAAACATGGACAAGAGACAGTTGATTTGTTGGACCCAACCATTGCTCCTATTTTACAACCGACTTATGGTATCATGCTTTATCAGGAACAGGTCATGCAGATTGCACAGGTCTATGCAGGATTTACGCTTGGTAAGGCGGATTTACTCCGCAGGGCGATGTCTAAAAAGAATGCCCAGGAAATGCAGGCAATGGAAGCGGAATTTTTACAGGGAGCACTGAAAAATGGACATGCTGAAGAGAATGCCAGGGAAATATTTGGCATGATGGCTAAGTTCGCTGGTTATGGTTTTAACCGTAGCCACGCCTATGCTTATTCAGCCTTAGCCTTTCAAATGGCCTATTTCAAGAGTCACTATACGGATGTCTTTTTTGATGTCATGCTCAATCATTCTAGCAGTGCTTATATTGAAGATGCGATGCAGTTTGACTTTGAGGTAGCTCGACTCACGATTAACAATATTCCTTATCACGATAAGTTTGATAAAAGTAAGGTCTACCTAGGATTAAAAACACTAAAAGGTTTGCCTAAAGATTTAGCTTTATGGATATTGGATCATCGTCCCTATAAGTCTGTAGAAGATTTTATTTTGCGCTTGCCAGATAATTTCAAGAAAAAAGATTTACTAATCCCCCTTATTCAGATTGGTTTATTTGATGATTTTGACGCCAATCGTAAAAAGATTATTGAAAATCTAGACAATCTCTTTGTCTTTGCAGAGGCAATTGGTACATTTTTTGCAGAGGAGAGTTATAGTTGGATAGATGTAGAAGATTACAGCGACAGTGAAAAATTTATGCTAGAGCAAGAATTGCTAGGTGTTGGTATTAGTCCGCATCCTTTAGTCAATATTTGTCGAGAGTCTAAGCGTAGTTTTACAGATTTGGCTGATTTAGCGGTTGGCAATCGAGCGACCGTTCTTGTGCAGATTCAAGCTATTCGATTGATTCGTACCAAAAAGACTGGGGAGCAGATGGCGTTTCTTCGAGTGACAGATACCAAGAGGACGCTTGACGTAACTCTTTTTCCAGAATCTTATCGCCAATACGCTTCTATTTTGGAAGAAGGGGGAATGGGATACATCACAGGCAGAGTGCAAGAACGCGATGGACAGTTGCAATTAGTTCTAGAAAAATTAGAGCCTGTCAGTTCGGAGAAATTTTGGATTCTTTTGGAAAATCGAGAACACGATTATGCCGTTGCTCGTATTTTGGATAAATATAGAGGAAGCATTCCAGTAGTACTTCATTATCAAGATAGTAATCAGACAATTCAGGCTGAGCACCACATGGTTATGAAAACGCCTCAATTAGAAGAAGAGTTAAGTGAATTTGTTATGAAAACGATTTTTCGATAAAAAAATAGCAAAAAGTCAAGCAAGTTTAGGTTAAGTATGTTATAATAGGGCAGTTAAAATGAAAAGTTAAAGGAGCATTAACGAATGAAACGTATTGCTGTTTTGACCAGTGGTGGTGATGCCCCTGGTATGAACGCTGCTATTCGTGCAGTTGTTCGCCAAGCAATTTCAGAAGGAATGGAAGTTTATGGAATCAACGAAGGTTACGCAGGTATGGTTGCGGGTGATATCCATGAATTGTCTGCACGTTCTGTAGGTGATATTATTTCACGTGGCGGAACATTCCTTGGTTCAGCTCGTTATCCAGAATTTGCCAAATTAGAAGGGCAACTTAAAGGGATTGAGCAATTGAAAAAACATGGTATCGAAGGTGTAGTTGTTATCGGTGGTGATGGTTCTTACCACGGAGCAATGCGCTTGACGGAGCATGGTTTCCCAGCTATTGGTGTACCTGGTACAATTGATAACGACATCGTGGGTACAGATTTTACAATCGGTTTTGATACAGCTGTAACAACTGCTATGGATGCGATTGATAAAATCCGCGATACTTCATCAAGTCACCGTCGCACTTTCGTTGTTGAAGTAATGGGACGTCATGCGGGAGACATCGCTCTTTGGGCTGGTATTGCTTCTGGTGCAGATGTTATCGTTGTTCCAGAAGAAGACTTCAATATAAACGATATTGTTGACCGTATTAAAGCGGGCTACGACAATGGTAAGAAACATAGCATCATTGTTTTAGCTGAAGGTGTTATGCCAGCTGCACAGTTTGCTGAAGAATTGAAAGCAGCAGGCGATACAAGTGATCTTCGTGTGACAGAACTTGGTCATATCCAACGTGGTGGTTCTCCAACAGCGCGTGATCGCGTACTCGCTTCTCGCATGGGTGCTCATGCCGTTAAATTGCTTAAAGAAGGCCGTGGAGGTCTTGCAGTAGGTATCCGTAACGAGCAAATGGTTGAAAATCCAATTCTTGGTACTGCGGAAGAAGGAGCATTATTCAGCTTGACTGCAGAAGGTAAGATTGTTGTGAACAATCCACATAAAGCAGATTTGGATCTGGCTGAATTGAACCGTAACTTGTCAATCTAATTTGACATTTCATTAAAGTGTTATTAAGGGTCATAAGACCATTAAATAAAAAGGAGTTTTGTTAAGATGAATAAACGTGTAAAAATCGTTGCAACCCTTGGTCCTGCGGTAGAAATCCGTGGTGGAAAAAAATTCGGTGATGATGGTTACTGGGGTGAAAGCCTTGATGTAGAAGCATCAGCACAGAAAATTGCTCAATTGATTACCGAAGGTGCAAACGTATTCCGTTTCAACTTCTCACATGGTGACCACCAAGAACAAGGTGAGCGTATGGCAACTGTACGCCGTGCGGAAGAAATTGCTGGTAAAAAAGTTGGTTTCTTGTTGGATACAAAAGGTCCAGAAATCCGTACAGAATTGTTTGAAGGCGATGCAAAAGAATTTTCATACACAACTGGTGAAAAAATCCGCGTAGCAACTAAACAAGGTATTAAGTCAACTCGCGAAGTGATTGCATTGAACGTTGCAGGTGGTTTGGATGTATTTGATGATGTTGAAGTTGGTAAACAAGTTCTTGTTGACGATGGTAAACTAGGTCTTAAAGTCATCGAAAAAGATGCTGAAAAACGTGAATTTATTGTTGAAGTTGAAAACGACGGTGTTATCGCTAAACAAAAAGGTGTAAACATTCCTTATACTAAAATTCCTTTCCCAGCTCTTGCTGACCGCGACAACGCTGATATCCGTTTCGGTTTGGAACAAGGTTTGAACTTCATCGCAATTTCATTCGTTCGTTCAGCAAAAGATGTTGAAGAAGTTCGTAACATTCTTAAAGAAACTGGTAATGAGCACGTTCAATTGTTCTCAAAAATCGAAAACCAACAAGGTATCGACAATATTGATGAAATCATTGAAGCTTCAGATGGTATCATGATTGCTCGTGGTGACATGGGTATCGAAGTACCATTTGAAATGGTTCCAGTTTACCAAAAAATGATTATCACTAAAGTGAATGCAGCTGGTAAAGCAGTTATCACAGCAACAAACATGTTGGAAACAATGACTGAAAAACCACGTGCAACTCGTTCTGAAGTATCTGACGTATTCAACGCAGTTATCGACGGTACTGACGCAACAATGCTTTCAGGTGAGTCTGCAAACGGTAAATATCCAGTTGAATCAGTTCGTACAATGGCAACTATTGCTAAAAACGCACAAACTCTTCTTAACGAATACGGTCGTTTGAACTCTGATCACTTTAACCGTGCATCTAAAACAGAAGTTATTGCATCTGCAGTAAAAGATGCTTGTCACTCAATGAACATCAAGTTGGTTGTAACAGTTACTGAAACTGGTTACTCAGCTCGTTCAATCTCTAAATACCGTCCAGATTCAGATATCTTGGCAGTAACTTTCACTGAAAAAGTTCAAAAATCATTGATGTTGAACTGGGGTGTGATTCCAGTTGTAACTGAGAAACCAGAATCAACTGACGATATGTTTGAATTGGCAGAAAAAGTCGCTAAAGAACAAGGTTTGGTTGAATCAGGTGATGATATCATCATCGTTGCGGGTGTTCCAGTAGGTGTTGCTGGTTCTACAAACACAATGCGTGTTCGTACAGTAAAATAATCAAAAAGGTCCTCTTGGACCTTTTTGTCGTGATTATGGAAATAGACTATATCTGAATTTCTTTCAAACGCTTGTTTATAAATATTTTCTTGGGGGATGTGGAAATAAAAATAAGTCGTAAATAGAATAGTTTATTCAAATTTTTGATGATAAACGGAGGAAAGATGAACATTCAAGAACGATTTTCTTTGAGAAAATCAGCGGTTGGCTTGGTCTCAGTCTCTTTGCTATGTGCTATTCATACATCCACTGTTGCTGCAGATACAGTTGTTACAGGAGTGAATGAAATAATTGAAGAATCACAAGTCAAGGATGAGGCATCTATTGAATCAGAAAAAAATGAATCCCTAGATGGTTCTAATCTTGAAATTGTAGAGGAAATAGCAGACAACATCCCATCACCTGTTATCGCTGAAGGAGAAGTAGCGGTAGAGATGAAAGTTGACGGAGGGACCGAGAATGTAGTTTCTAGAAATGATACAGAAGTTACGACGAGTGAGCAAAATCAGATAGAGGTTGCTGAGACAAAAGAAATTTTGAATCAGACCAGTTATCAAACGGAGAGTGGCGAGCAACGACAAATTGTATGGGCTCATGGAATTACCCCTCCTGCAATGGAACAAAGCGGTGGTTTTGTAAAGGAAAAGTATGGAGATTATTTAAACTATACAGCGCCATTTGAGGCAGGAAAAGGCTATTATGATACCAATAAAAGTCTCAATGCTTCATTTATTGACCTTAACCTATGTTTTGCGGCCGTGTCTTCCAACATGGTACATTGGTGGTTGGAACAGAATAGTTCCTATGTTGAGAGATATCTCAAGGAAAAAAATAGTACAGTAAATGTTGGGGAAAACTATGCAATAACGGACCTACGTCGCTATATTGATTCGTTCCAGGATCAGCAAAATAGTCGAGTCTTTGATATGTTCAAAACTTACTACGGTTATCGTACAAATGGTTTTGTGTCAGATGCCTTAGTTGACTTGTTTATTAATGGATATAAGCCTAAGGTACAGGGTGGTGTCAATCTGGAAGATAGCCAGTTAGTACCAGATAGTAGGGGTGGCTTTTTCTACGACGTTTTCAAAGAGAAAAAACTGACAAATCGTATTTTCAGTGGTAGCTATGAGCGTCTTGGTGAGGATGTTCGAACTGTTTTGGAGAGCAAAGGATTACTCGGTCTAACTTATAGAACATTAGGCTATGCAACGCATATTGTGACGGTATGGGGGGCTGAGTACGATAATCAAGGTAAGATTAGGGCTGTCTATATCACTGATTCTGATGATCAACAAGAACAAATTGGTTTGAAGCGTATGGGAATCACTCGTGATGCTTCTGGAAATCCACGTTTGAATAATCATGTGAAAAATAATTCAGCTGGGGCGCTTTTGGATTATGTTCATACGATTCGTCTTGGTCAAGACTTATGGGAAGAATATTTCAATCCGCTCGCAAAAGCCAAAGAAATAGCTAGTCAGACACTAGCTGATACAAAGAAGGCGATGGTTCTGTCTATTCAAGGACAATCTGAATTATCAGAGTCGGCACGTGTAACATATCTTGAAAAGTTAGATAGGCTATATGATCAAGGTGTGTTAGCCATTCAAAAAGCAGACAGCTCTGAGCTACTTAATGTTGCGTTAGAGGATAGTTTAAAAAGTTTAGACTTCCCTATGTCAGCAGTTGGAGAAGCTCTGACAGCAGAGTTGCCAGCAGGCGAGCTTCCGCCCAATGCAGATGAAAATTCTCAGCTATCTCAAGAAATCCGCTCTGCAGATGGGAAAGAAGAAAAAGGGGATGTTGCCCTTGTTGTAGATAGTATCAATCAACCCGTCTTACCAGTAGACGACCAGGCGATATTGCCTGTAGCAGTCGTTGGTGAACCAGTACATGACGAACAGTTAGTTGCTAATGAAAACCAGAGCCAGTCAACTATAGCTTTAGGGGAGGAAACTCAAGTAGAGGGAAGCGATCTACCAGTAGTAGTTGATCAAGAAGCTGTGAAAAATGATGAGGTAGTCCCTGTGGAAGAGCTTCTTGAATCAGAAACAGTTGAGAATCAGAGGTCAGAACTTCTATCAGGTCCCATAGGTATGGAGGGGGTAAATGTAAAAGAAGAAGATCAAGTTGCGACGACCGCTACTGAACAACCAGCCACCTCTAAAACCACAACTGTCCAAGAACCTCTCGACGAACCGGCTAGTTCAGAAAGTGAACCCGTCATCCAAACTGAAACAACTTTAGTTCCTGTTGCTGAGGATATTCCAGCTTTACCTGGGCATTCAGCAATTCGTGTGGTCGAATCAGTAGCTACATCATCTACTATTTCTGAAAAACACAAGTTTGTAGATGGCGGAGTTTCTTCCGCATTAAAAGTGGATTCTGAGGGGGTTACTAATGAGTCGAATGCTCCTCGAGTTGAATTTCTGACAGAAGTAACGACAGAAAGCGTCTTGGCTGAAGCAGATAGGTCTTCAATCCTAACAGAAACAAAGGTGATTCAACCGAATACATTGATGAATGATTTGGAGAGTAAAGAAAAAATCTTGGGCCCTAGATCCAAATCATTGGACAGTGTTAAAATGGATATGAGTTCTCAGGAGATTGTATTGCCAGAAGTTCCAGAGAGAGAGCCTCAGATGTCCAGAAGAGAAATGGATGAAGAACGCAAAGAAACCGAGCTATTCGAGATGGTTGGATCTGTGGCAATTGTAGGAAGTACCTCTCAATCCTCAAATAATATGAGGGAATATGGTCAGAATCCGGCTCTTCACTCCAAAACGGATACAAAGCAAGTTTTAAGTGTGGAACAACCTTCAAAACCAAGTACAAATGCTTCTGGGCAGATTATTGGAGTTAGCCTATTAACTCTCTTACTTGGTAGTGTTTGGGGACTATTAAAAAAAGCAAGTAGAAAGCAATAATCGAGGGTTAGAGAGTGAATAATCAGCGATTATCTATTGTAAAATTTACTTCGGAAGTATATTAAGACTCATGAAAAATAGATAAAAAGCTGGGAAAATCCATTGCTATAAATGGGGAGTTCAATTACAATTATCTTGTAACAATCAACAGAATGCATTCAAAAAATTTGTTACGGACGAAAGAAACTATTCCAGTTGGATTAGTTTATCATATTGCTAGTTTATAGTTTGAGTTTAAGTGATATGAATACAAGATAATAGAAATTGGAGACAACGTTATGAACTTTTCAAAAAAAGTAAAGAATTTTGCCATGCTTTCAGTAGCCTGCATGAGTACAGGTCTTACAGCGCTTGCCCCTGTTGTTAGCGCCAATACATCTGAATCAAATGCTTACGTAAAATATAACACAAGAGAAACAGCTAATTACACTCGCAATTCATATATGGATGTGAAATTGACACAACAAACTGGTGTTCCTGGTGCGCAAGTAGAAGTATTCTTGAAACAATACTATGACGAAGCGCCAGATGTTTACTTCGTTTTGGGGAACATAACTGTATTCCGCTTGAACGCACAGCGTCAGGATCCTATATTGCTAACTTGACAGATGAGGATTTGAAGGGCTCAAAAGATTTCCATGTTGAAATTATTAGCAAAATCCCTTACGGAACACATAAGCATATTGTAGAAAGTAAATCATTCAAACTAGAATCAAGTTTCCGTCGTTAAGATAAGATTTAAAATTTGTCGAAAATACCCCCTTTTTAATTGATGCTTTCAGAGCAACTATCGTAGAAAGCAACGACGTCAGAAATAGTGGAAGACTGGACTCAGGTTCAGTCTTTTCATATTCAACCAATCTCGAGGATAGGAGAATTTGTAGTTTATAATGCTAAATCATATAATAGATTAAAATCAGAAAAAGTTGACGGTGAGTTTAGGGGTGTTGTTTATAATAATAGTGTAGTGGCTGGTATACTAGATAGAAGTATTCTAGTTATTACAAAAGAAAAAATTTGTGATGCGCACCACAAAGGTAATAATTCTATCAAATCTTATGTTATATTTGAAGAGAGGTAATAATATGAGTAAACTCGGTAAAGCAGTTTTGGGTCTAGCCCTTGCTGGAGGCTTAGCTTTTCCTATGGCTTCTGCTTCGGCGCAAGCAATCTGTTCGTATGATGATGTTTTACTTCATCAGAATCTGACTGAAGTTCAGCGGAAAGTACTATTAGATGAAAAAGACGTCTGTCTTGCTTCGCAAAAAGCGGAGGCTGCAAGTCTCATCAATAAGAGTGATTTGTCTCCACGTCAGAAAGCCAAGTACTTATCACTGGTCGAATTTGGCAGTAGCACAGAAGTTTTAGCTCTCATAAATCACTTTTCTGAGCTCCCTAGTCAGTTCTGATATGATGTATCTAATATAGAGATAGTATTTGAATTGATATAGTCGCATGTTAAATTGTTTGAAACTAGGACAGTAGCGTCCTAGATAGAAATAAGCAACGAGGTTCCCCCGTTGCTTATTGTATTTATTGGTTGGATAACAACTAGTCTTAGTATCTACATTTAAAGAGTTAGTAGAATCTAAACTTATTGTATCTTATTTTTTGAGAATATATCTATTTGGAGAATATGGTGTACGGTCAAAGTTTGTTTCTTGATTGAGAATTTCTTTAGCAATTTGCCAACCGATAATTGGGCCATTTGTCAGGCCGGTAGAGCCTAGACCACTAGCTACCCAGACATTAGGCATATCCTCAATATTTCCGTAGAATGGTGAATAAGTTGAAGTATAGGCGCGCGTTCCAATACGAGTTCTGGCTACAGGATAATTTGCCAAATCAGGCATGAACTCGGCTATTTTATCATGCATGGCTTGGATTTTTTCAGGGTCTAGTTCTAAATCGTACCCCATATCATCTTCATGAGTTGCACCAATAATGATTTTTCCATTTTCAAATGGTAGGATGTCAATCTCTCCGTAAGGCATACAAACTGGCCAATTATCAGTATCGAATTCTGTATCTAATTCTAACAATTGTCCTTTTTGTGGTCGAACATCCACTTGATAACCAAGAGGTTCAAGAATATGTGGCAACCAGGCCCCTGTGGCTAAGATAATATGGTCAGCAGTAAGCACTTGATTATCTACTTTGACAGTATGGTTGTCAAGCAGTTTTGCTTGTCCGTAGATACGTGTACCACCATTTTTCAAAAATTGTTCCTGAAGAATATCAATCAAACGCCCACCATCAATACGACCGCCACCTTCTAAATGGATACCAAAATAGTCTGGTTTAAGTAGTGGCAGGTACTGGTTAATTTCCGAGCCTATAAGTGGAGTAATTTCGCCAATAGTCGGAGTATCTATGCGACGTTCCTCGGCAATTTTTTGGATTTTATCAAGTAGTTCAGGCTTGCTTTTTAGGCCGATGGTTCCAGTCTGTTTGAATGGAATTTCAGTAGCACCTGATTTTTCCAAATCGGCTACCAATTGACGGTAGAAAACAGCACCATCGGAAGTCAGCTTGTACCAGTCTTTATTTTTTTTCTGAGCCATCCATGGGCAGATGATACCTGCGGCAGCTCGTGTGGCTGTTCCAATACCTGAATCAATGAGAGTAAGATTGACTTGTTCTTCTTGGGAGAGATAAAAGGCTGCAGTAGAGCCGACAATTCCTCCGCCTATAATAATAACTTGTTTTTTCATAAGTTAATTATATCACAAATTCAGAAGTTTATTTATTTTTTTCAACATGATACAATAGAAAATAAGAAAAATTGAGGAGTTCGTGTGTCAGATATAATGTATCCTGAGGTCCTAACCGTTGGAAGTGGGGCCGTAAAAGTTGCAACAGTCGGAGATAGTTTGACTTATGGATATGGCTTGGAGAATCGCGAAAAAGATGCCTATCCTTGTATTCTAGCTGAGAAACTTGGGCATCACTATCAAGTTTCAAATTACGGATTGAGTGGGCGTTCACTTCAGTCAACTGCAGATTTTCCTTACTTTAAAGAGAAGAATGCCCAACTTTCACTTGAGAGTGAAGCAGATATTGTCATCATCATGATTGGTAGTAACGACAGCCGAGGACCATATTGGAATAGGGAGAGATTTATTCGAGAGTATAGGGAAATGGCCGAGCAGTATATGGCTTTAGCAAGCCAGCCGGATGTTTATTTAGTTATCCCGCCTTACGTACCAACCAGTCGTTTTGGATTGAATAATCAAATTATTGAAGATGAATTACAAAAGATTATCCCAGCTATCGGAAATGAACTTGGTTTACCAGTTATTAACCTTTACACTGTGACGGAGGGACATCTTGAATACTATAGCGATGGTCTTCATTTGACACCGCTAGGAAATCAAGTTATTGCTGAAGAGATTTACCAGCATCTCAGACACTAATAGCTCTAAATTGTGGTATAATACTAGTGAAATGGAGAGATTATGGTAAAAAGAGATTTAATAAAACAAATCAGTTTATTGGTCTTATTGATTTTTGGAATCATTGGCCTACGATTTTGGTTACTTGAGCCAGTCACGATTACCCCTGAGATGGCAAATAGCTATTTGAAGGAAAACGACTTTATCATGACGGTGCGAAATGTCCGCCCGATTCATGGAGATTTTATTTTGTATAACCATGAGGGAAAAGAGTATGTGAGTCGTGTGATTGCATTGGAAAATGAGACGGTTACCTATATGGACGATGTTCTCTATCGTAATGATATTATTGTTACAGAGAACTATTTAAAAACGCCTCATTCACAAGAAAGTTATACAGATGACTTTACATTGGAAACCTTGACAAATGGAAAGTACAACGTCATTCCAGAGGGGCACTATTTGGTGTTGAATGATGTACGAACGAATCAACAGGATAGTCGTAGTTTTGGTTTGATTTCTAGTGAGGATATTGTTGGTAGACTGACTTTTCGGATTAGTCCACTTTCAGAATTTGGTTTTATTAAGACAGGGCTGGTTCAGTAGAATCAGCTTTTTTTATTGTGTTGATACTCTTCGAAAATCAAAATTATCCGTTGTCAACTTGCCTTGATGAACTCCAGTTCTATCTTCGGCTTCGTTTCCTAGGCTACTTTTGATTTTTATTGAGTATGAGATGACTGGATCTGTATTTTGAAATTAGACTAGACCAATTAAAATGTTGACAAGGATGAAATCTTGTTATATACTGATTTCACTGGTCTTTTTAGATATAAATTAGACTAGACCAATTTTTAAAGAAATGAAAGCCGATGTTAACAAACATCGTAGGTGATATGTATGTGTGGAATCGTTGGTGTTGTAGGAAATACAAACGCAACTGATATTTTGATTCAAGGACTTGAAAAATTAGAATACCGTGGTTATGATTCAGCGGGTATTTTTGTGACGGGTGGTGAGCAAGCTCATCTTGTCAAAGCTGTTGGTCGCATTGCAGAATTGTCTGCAAAAGTTGGCGATAAGACCGAAGGGACAACAGGGATCGGTCATACTCGTTGGGCAACTCACGGGAAACCAACTGAGAACAACGCTCACCCTCACACTTCTCAAACCGCTGGACATATCCTTGTTCACAACGGTGTGATTGAAAACTATGCAGAAATCAAGGAAGAGTATCTTGCAGGTCATGACTTGAAAGGACAAACTGATACAGAGATTGCTGTACACTTGATTGGTCAATTTGCTGAAGAAGGTTTGTCAACTCTAGAAGCCTTCAAAAAAGCATTGAAGATTATTCAAGGTTCATACGCCTTTGCCTTGATTGATGCTAGGGATGCAGACACTATCTACGTTGCCAAAAATAAATCTCCACTTTTGATTGGTTTGGGTGATGGCTACAACATGGTCTGCTCAGATGCCATGGCTATGATTCGTGAGACAAGTGAATACATGGAAATTCACGATAAGGAATTGGTTATCGTGAAAAAAGATAGTGTTGAAGTCATGGACTATGATGGCAATGCGATTGAACGTGGTAGCTATACAGCAGAACTTGACTTGTCAGATATTGGTAAGGGAACTTATCCATACTACATGCTCAAGGAAATTGATGAGCAACCAACTGTTATGCGTAAGTTGATTAGCGCCTATACAAATGAAGCTGGTCAGGTAACAGTTGATACGGATATTATTAAGGCAGTACAAGAAGCTGACCGTATCTATATCTTGGCTGCTGGAACTTCCTATCACGCAGGATTTGCCGCAAAAGACTTCTTGGAAAAATTGACAGATACACAAGTAGAGTTGGGAATTTCATCTGAGTGGGGCTACAATATGCCGCTTTTGAGCAAGAAGCCACTCTTTGTCATGATTAGCCAGTCAGGTGAAACTGCTGATAGCCGTCAGGTATTGGTTAAAGCTAATGAAATGGGCATTCCAAGTTTGACTGTAACCAACGTTCCTGGTTCTACCCTATCACGTGAGGCAACTTACACCATGTTGCTCCATGCAGGACCAGAAATTGCGGTAGCTTCTACAAAAGCCTACACTGCACAGATTGCGACTTTGGCAATCTTGGCTAAGGCTGTCGGTGATGCAAATGGCAATGCCTACGCAAAAGAATTTGACTTGGTGCATGAATTGTCCATCGTAGCTCAATCTATCGAGGCCAGCTTGTCAGAAAAAGATGTGATTGCTGAAAAAGTTGAAAAACTCTTATCAACCACTCGCAACGCATTCTATATCGGTCGTGGTAGTGACTACTACGTTTCGATGGAAGCCAGCTTGAAATTGAAAGAAATTTCATACATCCAATGTGAAGGCTTTGCGGCTGGTGAATTGAAACACGGTACCATTTCCTTGATTGAAGATGGTGTTCCAGTCTTGGCTCTGATTTCAAATCATCCACACCTAGCTAGTCATACTCGAGGCAATATTCAGGAAGTAGTGGCGCGTGGTGCCAATGTCTTGACAATTGTTGATGAAGCAGTAGCTAAGGAAGAAGATGACATCACTGTTACAACTGTTCATCCATTCTTGTCAGCGATTGCTATGGTCGTTCCGACACAGTTGATTGCTTACTATGCAACATTGCAACGCGGTTTGGATGTTGATAAACCACGTAACTTGGCTAAGTCTGTTACTGTTGAATAAGAAGAAGGGAGGCATGGATTTCCAGCCTTCTTTTTGTATTATTGAAAAAATATTGAAAAAATATACAAAATTTTGTTAAATTTATTAAAAATTCTGAAAAATCCTTTGAAATTAAGGATATTTTTTGATATACTAGAACCTAATCATTCTTTTAGGAGAGCTCTATGGATTATGTTTTGGAAGTTCTGCCCAGTCTACTAAATGGTGCAGCAGTCTCCTTGCAAGTATTTTTTCTAGTATTGATATTATCCTTGCCATTAGGAGCTGTTTTCGCTTTTTTAATGCAGATTAAATTTAAACCCTTACAATGGTTATTGCATTTCTATGTATTAATTATGCGAGGAACCCCCTTGCTTTTACAATTAATTTTTGTTTATTACGTTTTACCAAGTGTGGGTATTACCTTTGACCGTATGCCTGCTGTTATTCTGGCCTTTACGCTCAACTATGCGGCCTATTTCTCTGAGATTTTCCGTGGTGGTATTGAGGCGATTCCAAAAGGTCAGTATGAAGCCGCAAAGGTCTTGAAATTTACCCCCGTTCAGACTATTCGCTATATCGTATTGCCCCAGGTCGTGAAAATTGTCCTACCAAGTGTTTTCAATGAAGTCATGACCTTAGTCAAAGATACATCCTTGGTCTATGCCTTGGGTGTCAGCGATCTATTGCTTGCCAGCCGTACAGCAGCCAACCGTGATGCTAGCTTAGCACCTATGTTTATCGCTGGAGCTATTTATCTCTTGATGATTGGTGCTGTAACCCTTGTTTCTAAGCAGGTAGAAAAGAAATTTGACTATTATAGATAGGAGGAAGTCATGTTAGAACTACGCAATCTATCCAAACGATTTGATAATAAACAGATTTTCTCCGACTATGATTTGGTCATTCCAGAGGGGAAAATCGTTGCCATCGTTGGTCAATCTGGTGGTGGTAAGACAACTCTTTTACGGATGTTGGCTGGTTTGGAATCCATTGATTCAGGTACCCTGATTTACAATGGTCAGGAACTGCCACTTGAGGAGTTGGGAAAACGACATCTGCTGGGCTTTGTCTTCCAAGACTTCCAGCTTTTCCCACACCTATCCGTTTTGGAAAACTTGGTTCTCTCTCCTATGAAAACGCAGAATATGACGCGTTCAGAGGCGGAAGACAAGGCCCTTAAACTCTTGGATACTCTTGGCCTAGCTAACCACGCTACTGCCTATCCGTTTTCACTATCGGGTGGACAAAAGCAACGTGTGGCCTTGGCGCGTGCTATGATGATTGATCCTGAGATTATCGGCTATGACGAACCAACCTCTGCCCTAGATCCTGAATTAAGAAAAGAAGTAGAAAAACTCATTCTTGAAAATAGGGCTACTGGAATCACGCAAATTGTGGTCACCCACGATATGCAGTTTGCTGAAAATATCGCAGATGAAATCATCAAAATTGAACCGAAACACTAAGAAAAGGAACAAATATGATGATGAATATGAAGAAAATGATGCTTGGAGCTGCGGCTCTTGTAACTAGTTTTGCACTTGCTGCATGTGGATCAAGTGAGTCAACGACCAAGTCAGATAATTGGTCAACTTACGAATCTGAAAAGTCCGTTACGATTGGCTTTGATAAGACCTTTGTTCCAATGGGATTTGAACAGACAGATGGTTCTTACACAGGTTTCGATATTGACTTGGCTAATGCAGTCTTTGAAAAATATGGGATTACTGTAAAATGGCAGCCAATTGACTGGGACTTGAAAGAAACCGAATTGAATAACGGGAATATTGATTTAATTTGGAATGGTTATTCTATTACAGATGAGCGTAAGGAAAAAGTTCTCTTCACAAATCCCTACATGGATAACCAACAAGTTCTTGTAACTAAAAAATCTTCCAATATTAGCCAAGTATCTGATATGAAGGATAAGATTTTGGGTGCGCAAGCAGGTTCATCTGGTTATTCAGTATTTGAATCACAACCAGCTATTTTGAAAGATATTGTTCAAAATAACGATGCAAGTCAGTATGCGACCTTCAATGAAGCCTTGATTGACTTGAAAAACGATCGTATTGATGGCCTCTTGATTGACCGTGTATATGCAAATTATTACTTGCAACAAGAGGGAATTATCGCAGATTACAACATCATTGATGCAGGTTTTGAAAATGAAGCCTTCGCAGTCGGTGCTCGTAAATCAGATACTACACTCGTAGAAAACATTAATAAGGCATTTGCTGAATTATATAAAGAAGGTAAATTCCAAGAAATCTCCCAAAAATGGTTTGGTGAAGATGTTGCAACCGATGCAGTAAAAAACTAATAATATAAGAAAAAGAGCCATGTGCTCTTTTTCTATGTTCAAATGAAAAGTCTGGTCTAGCTGACTAGGCTTGTTTTTTTGAGATCTGGTGGAAAATAACAGTCCAATTTTCATGACGGCGCCAAAGTGACGTATGAACATAATCACCAATTTCAAACGTAACTAATTTTGATTTTTGGCTTATGGAGGTCATTTGGTAATTGGATAAATACGTCGTTTGGATGGGGTGGTCGGCAAGCATCTGAGTTTTATTTCGGTAGCGGCCTTTGGCATCAATTAAGCGATATTGGTCGTCAATCAATTCTTCATACCCATTAGCATGTGCTTGTATCTCTGTTTCAAAACGGAAGAGTTTATCGTACACATGCTCATACATCTCATCGTGTGGAATTTCAGATGGTTCTACGTGAATATCCACATCAAAAACTCCATGTTTGAGTGTTAGGAGTTGCTCAACCTGCTCAGTCACTTCATGACTTTCATAAACGGATAAGTCTGGGTTCATTTCTAAAACAACATCAAGATAGATATTGGCTCCATAAGTCCGACCACGTTGTGATTTGACAGAAACGATTTTTGGGAGTTTGAGAATATCTTCCTCGTACTTTTTCAATAAATTTTCATCAAATCCATCAGATAAGGTAAAGAAGCTTTCCATAAAAATATCGTAGGCTGTTTTTAGGATAAAGAAGGTAATGATGATGGCTGCAATTTTATCGACAATAGGGAAGTTGAAAGCCGCAGCAAAGATTGCGATAGAAGTTCCCATGGAAGTGACTGCATCGGATAGATTATCCTTGGCAGCTGCTTCTAAGGCCTTGGAACGTACTTTTTTTGCCAAGCGGTTATTATATAAATAAACAGCTAACATAACTAGTGCAGAAAAAATTCCGACAATGGCCCCCATAATGTCTACTTCGATAGAAGAATTGCTGATTAGTTTTTGGAGGGTATCATAGAGTACTTGGAAACCAACGACAAACATGATGAAGGATGTAATCAAGCTTGCTAAATCTTCCATTTTCCAGTGTCCAAATTTATGATCGGTATCAGCTGGTTTCTGTGCCATTTTTAGTCCAATAAGTACAGCGATATTACCGATAATATCAGAAATATTATTGAAGGCATCTGCTCGTAAGGCATCTGAATGAAAGAGCTGTCCTGCAACGAGTTTGATACCTGATAAGATAATATAGGCACCGATAGATAGCAAGGCACCACGTTCAGCAAGTTTTAGATTGGTTACGTTTTGGTTCATAGCATCTCCTTTGATAAGTTTTCATTTTAACAAAAAGGCCCCTTATTTTCAAGGGGTTAGGCTGTTTTTTTGCCTGTTCGAAGAACCTTATAAAGGCGTAATAATATTGTTCCGCTGGCCATACCGATGGGAATGACTAAGGCTAAAGTTAAGACGGTAGTGATATTGGTTAGGGCTTGAGCGTGGTCACCAGAAACGAAATAAGTCGTGGTCATGTAGGCTCGATAGCCTGGAACAAGCGGTGCTAGGATAGCAAGTGAAAAAATAACAGATGGTGTTTTAAGCAAAATACTCATGATTTGACTAATGCAAGATCCGATAATTGCTGCAAGGAAGGTTGCAATCAGTACATTAGTTGGTCCTAATAATGAAAGATAGATGAGCCAGACTAGCATGCCTAGGAGTCCACCAGGGACCAGCATTTTTCTTTGAACATTGAGAACAATTAAGAAGGCTGCGATAGCGATATAAGAGGCGAGTGCCTGTAATAAGAAGTTAACTGGTGTCATAGATTACCTCACAAGCATAAAGGCCACAGTTGTACCTGCACCGAGCGATAAGATAATAAGCGCAGTTTGGAAAAATTTGGTCATCCCTGTATTGATATGATTGGTCATAAGGTCTCTTACAGCATTTGTAAAAGCGATCCCTGGTACAAAAGGCATGACTGCCCCTGCGTTAATTAAGTTGGGATTGATGGGGAGAGTAGTGGTTGCGCTTAATAAGTAGGAGGTAAGTGAGAAGACAAAGGCGCCAACGAAGGTGGTAACAAAATCAATTCCAACGTAGCGCTCGACAATCAGTGAGATAGGGAAAGCCAAAGCCGTTGCGAGGACAGCACCTGCTGCATCTAAAAGAGAACCTCCGAACATAATGGTAAAAAATGGTGCGGCTACTACGGCAGCTAAGGTTATTTGGATATTGTTATAAGGTGGCTTTTGTTGTTTGATTGCATTTAATTGGCTCCAAGCGTCTTCTAGGCTGATTTCTTTATTGGCTAGGGAACGGGAGATTTGGTTGACGTCACAAACTTTCTGCATGTCGTAATTTGAATTTACGATGCGTTTCATACGCGAAATATTCGTATGGTCGATGGAGAAAAAGATAGCAGCAGGGATGGCAAGGACATTGGCCTGTTCAATTCCTTGTGAATGTGCAATCCGAATCATGGTATCTTCAACTCGGTGAATTTCTGCACCGCTTTGTGCCAAAATGGCACCAGCGAGCATGAGCACATCTATGACCAAGTTTAGTCTAGGAGTGTTTTCCATAAGTAAGTCCCATCCCTCTACTAGTTATTTTCTTAATTATAACAAAATATAGGTGTAGACAACATATTTTTTTAATAGATAGGCAAAATAGTTGAAAATTGTTCGGATTGTAGTATAATTGACTTATCAATGATTGATTAATCAATCAAAAGAGGTAGATAATGCAAGAAATGGAAGATTTGTTATACAGACTGAAAGTGGCAGATGAGACGATTTCCAATCTTTTTGAAAAGCAGTTGGGAATTAGTTTGACACGTTATTCAATATTGCAAGCATTATTAAAAGATGCACCCCTGCATCAGTTGGCTTTGCAGGAGAAGCTTCAGATAGACCGCGCAGCGGTTACACGTCATCTCAAATTGTTGGAAGAGAGCGGCTATATCATTCGCAAGCGAAATCCTGACAATCAGAGAGAAGTACTTGTCTGGCCAACTGAGCAGGCTAGGGAAGCGCTAGTCACGAGTTCTTCTGCTCACCACCAAGCTATCAAAGCTTCGATGAATCAGATTCTAACTGTTGAGGAGAGCGAGCAATTCCTAGCCACTCTTGATAAACTGTTGATTGGCTTGCAAAATCTACCTATATAATTTTTGAGAGGAGACATTATGTCTATTTTTACCACTATTCTAGCTAGTATCGTAGCTATTGAGCACCTATATATCATGTACTTGGAAACCTTTGCGACCCATTCAGATTCTACTAGTCGTGTCTTTAATATGACAAAGGATGAATTGCAACGTAAGTCTGTGACGACACTTTTCAAAAACCAAGGTATTTACAATGGTTTGTTGGCTGTCTTTCTCTTGTATGGAATTTTCACAGGAAACCTTGAAATTACAACTATTTTTGTCTTGTTTGTTATTGGAGCAGCAGGTTATGGAGCTGTGACATCTAGTCCAAAAATTATCTTGACCCAAGGTGGACCAGCCATCTTGGCCCTGATCTCTATTTTGTTGTTTAAATAAGTTAAAAAGCCTTCCGTGAGGACAATGTCATTAAGTTAACATTCGGCAGTACATCTACACTGTCTACTCCCAAGTATTTATAGTCATTTAGTTTTAAAATAGTATTCCAAAGAATACTCAACCGATTGAAATCTCCTCAATAACTCAGCTACTTTTCTTTTCAAGCCAGCCCAGAATCGTTCAATTGGGTTAAGTTCAGGGGAATAAGGTGGAAGCGGAAGAAAATAGTGTCCCTTAGCCACTGCAAGCTCATCTAGTTGTTTCTTGGGATGAAAAGCTGCATTATCCATAATGATGACATGGGGTTCTGTCAAGGATGGCAATAGCTGCTCCTGATACCACTTGATAAATAATTCCGCTGTCATCGTTC
>NZ_JAOTGJ010000018.1:0-41191 GCF_044427225.1 Streptococcus sp. 2022WUSS037
TAGACAGCTATTTCCAAACGCCAAGATTGTTCTGGATCGCTTCCACATTGTTCAACACCTCAGCCGTGCTATGAACCGTGTTCGTATTCAAATTATGAATCAACTTGATAGAAAATCACAGGAATACAAGGCCTTGAAACGCTACTGGAAATTGATACAACAGGATAGTCGTAAAATCAATGATAAACGATTTTATCGCCCTACGTTTCGGATGCACTTGACTAACAAAGACATTCTAGAAAAACTCCTATTTTACTCAGATGAACTACGAAAGCACTATGAACTCTACCAACTTCTCTTATTCCATTTCCAAGAGAAGAACTTAGACCATTTCTTTGACCTCATCGAACAGGAAATAGCCACTGTTAATCCTATTTTCCAGACGGTATTTAAGACATTTCTAAAGGATAAAGACAAGGTTTTAAACGCCATGGAATTGCCTTATTCCAACGCCAAGTTAGAAGCTACCAATAATCTCATCAAAGTCATTAAAAGAAATGCCTTTGGTTTCAGGAACTTTGAAAACTTTAAAAAACGGATTTTGATTGCTTTGAACAGTGAAAAGGGCTGGGGATAGCCCTTTTCAGCTTATCTCCTGAAAATAGGAAAGAGATAAAGAAAGAGAGAACGAAGTTCGTCCTCTCTAGGTCTTATACTCAATGAAAATCAAAAGTAGCCTAGGAAACGAAGCCGAAGATAGAACTGGAGTTCATCAAGGCAAGTTGACAACGGATAATTTTGATTTTCGAAGAGTATTAGCTTTTCATCTACCCACTACAGTTGACAAAGAGCCAACAAGAGTAGACTTGCCTCGGCAAGTCTATTTTGTGCTTAGTTCTTCTGATAAAACTTATTGTGTTGGTAGATAGGGTCAAAGGTAAGATTGATACCTAATTTACGAAGAACACTCTTATCTTCGTCAGATAAAATGACTGTTGAATGAGCTTCGCTGCCATTTAATTGGCCCAATTCTTTCATGGCACGTGCGGCAAGAGGGCTGTCTTGTGCTGTGATGGCGAGGGCGTTAAGGATTTCACTTGCATCTAAACGAGTATTATTTTTATCCAAATAATCTGACTTCAATTCTTGGATTGGGCGGATGTAGTTTGGTTCGATAAGAAGTGTTTCATCATCGATGTTAGCGATTTGCTTGATAGCATTGAGAAGAACAGTTGCAGTTGGTTTGAGGAGGTCGGATGTTTTTCCTGTTACCATCTCTCCATTTGGCAACTGAATAGCTAGGGCAGGGCTAGCTGTCAGCTCTGCTTTTTCGCGGGCAGCGATAACGACCTTACGATCGGCTGGTGTCACACCGACTTCATTCATGAGGAGCTCAATCTTTTTAACTGCTTGCTCACCAACCCGCTCTGCCTTGAAATCAACCAATGTCTGGTAGTAGCGGCGGATAATTTCTTGCTTGGATGTTTCGATAGCCGCTTCCTCGTCCACGATGGAGTAGCCCACCATGTTGACACCCATGTCCGTAGGTGAAGCATACGGTGATTTGTTCAAAATACGTTCAAAGGTACGGTTGAGGACAGGGAAAACCTCGATGTCACGGTTGTAGTTGACCGCAGTTTTGCCGTAGGTTTGCAGGTGGAAAGGATCAATCATGTTGAGGTCGTCAAGGTCAGCAGTTGCTGCTTCATAGGCCAAGTTAACGGGATGGTGGAGTGGTAAGTTCCAGACAGGGAAGGTTTCAAACTTAGCATAGCCTGATGTTACGCCATGCAATTGGTCGTGGTAAAGTTGGGAGATACAGGTCGCCAGTTTACCAGAACCAGGTCCAGGTGCTGTGACGACAACCAGATTGCGACTGGTTTCGATGTAGTCGTTTTTACCCATGCCTTCTGGTGAAATGATATGGTCAATATCAGAAGGATACCCTTTGATTGGGTAGTGGAGATAGGACTTGATACCATGTTTTTCCAACTGTTTGCGGAAGGCGTCTGCGGCTGGTTGGTTGCGGTATTGGGTAATGACCACAGAACCAACATAAATATCAATATCATTAAATGTATCAATCAAGCGGAAGACTTCTTGGTCGTAAGAAATACCTAGGTCGCCGCGTGCCTTAGAATGCTCGATGTTGCTGGCATTGATGGCGATGACAATTTCTACTTGGTCTTTTAACTCTTGGAGGAGCTTGATTTTGTTATCTGGTTCATAGCCAGGTAAAACACGGGCTGCGTGGAAATCTTCCAACATTTTTCCACCAAATTCCATATAAAGCTTGCCTTCAAATTGGGCAATTCGCTCTAAAATGTGATCACGTTGCAAATTCAAGTATTTAGTTGAATCAAATGCGATTTTTTTCATTATAAATATGTCCTCCAAATATGTATTATTCTCTGGGAAAACAAAAAATAGCTCCCTAAAACTAGGGAGCCTTTTCTCCGACCTCTCAAAAGAGGTGCCCGAACAATACTATAACAAACTGTGCTAATCTTGTCAAGAAAAAGTCAGATAGAATAAAAATTAAACAAGTGTTTAAAAAATATTTAATTTTTATAAAATTAAGTATTGACTTTATTAAAATAAAGTGTAAAATAATATTAAACAAATGTTTAATTAAATTAAAAGGAGTTTCTTATGAAAAAACTAGTCAACAATAAATTGTTCCTGTCCAGCTTTGTGGCAGACTTGATTTCTAACTTTGGAGATACGCTTTACTATCTGGCTTTGATGAACTATGTTTTACTCTTGCCAGATACCAAGTTTGCCTTAGCTATGATTACCGTATCTGAAACCTTGCCGATTTTGGCAGGCCTCTTCATCGGAATCTGGGCAGATAAGACCAAAAACAAATTGGATACCATCCTAGCGACCCTACTGGTTCGTGTTGGTTTGTATACCTTGGTTGGTTTCCTCATGGGATTTACCCCAGCCCTGTGGGTTGTGGCAGTGGTCTGCGTCATCAACTTCCTGTCTGACCTTGCTGGTCAATACGAAAACGGTCTCTATATGCCAGTCAGCTTGCGGGTTGTGGCTGCTGAAGACCGTGAAACAGCTATGGCTTTTAAAATGACTGTTAAAAATCTCTTGCAGATCGCCTTTCAAGCCAGTGGTGCCATCCTGATCGGATTTATGTCCTATCAAAACCTAGCCTTCTTCAACGCTGGGACCTTCTTGGTCAGTCTTGCGATTATGGCAGGTTTGCGTCCAGCTTTTGCCAAGTTGTTGAAAGAGAGTCCTATCCAAGAAGTTGAACAAACCGAAACAGAAGCAGGACTTATCAAGGGAATTGGTCAGAGTATCAAAGATTCCTACCAAGCCGTGCAGAATATTCCTGTTCTTAAAGCGTCAATCATTACCATTGCAAGCTTGAATGCGATTTTTACTGCCCTCTCACCATTAGCAATTCTTAATATGAAGGAGTTTTCAGACTTTGTGATTGTCAATGCGGGGACAACGGTGGCTCTGATTTCCATTCTCTTCTCAGTTGGTAGTATCTTGGGGTCAAGTATCGGTATGGCTCTTTTCAAAAATGTTAGCTTGGTCAACCTCCTCAAGTTTTCTACTCTTATGCCTGTTTTACTTTTCTCAGGTTTCTTTCTTCACAACATCTATGTAGTATTGGCAGTTATCTTTGTAACGGCAGTGACACTGGGAATTTTCAACCCGAAAATGAGTGCTCTGGTTATGAATGAATTGCCGGAGGATAAATTAGCGACAGTCGGTGGAGGGATTGATGCTTTCTGCCAGATTGGTATGGTAGCAGGTCAAGCCTTGGTCGCCCTTATGGTGACGGTGCTTTCTGCGACAAGTATTTCTCTCATCTTCCTCTTGCTTTCTGTGGGACTCTTGGGTTATAGCATTTTTACAGGAAAAAATACTGAAAAGATTGTAGCTAGTGCATAGATAGAAAAATTTGACTACTAGAAGGAAAATTACTTTGAAAAAGATACTCAACAATAAATTGTTCTTATCAAGCTACCTAGCAGATGTGATTTCCAACTTTGGCGATACGCTTTACTATCTGGCTTTGATGAACTATGTCTTGTTTTTACCAGATACCAAGTTTGCCTTGGCCATGATTACGGTTTCTGAAACTCTGCCAATCTTGTCGGGACTTTTTATGGGAATCTGGGCTGATCGGACAAAAAATAAATTGGATACGATTTTGGCTACTCTGGTGATTCGTTTTGTTCTTTATGCCCTCGTTGGCTTACTGATGGGATTTACACCAGCCCTGTGGATTGTAGCGGTAGTTTGTGTGGTCAATTTCCTATCTGACTTGGCTGGTCAGTATGAAAACGGGCTTTATATGCCACTTAGCCTGCGGGTCGTGGAGGCAGAAGACCGTGAAACAGCCATGGCTTTTAAGAATACCGTGGGCGGCATCTTGATGATTGTCTTTCGATCCAGCGGTGCCATTCTCATCGGCTTCATGTCTTACCAGAATCTTGCCTTTTTCAATGCTGGGACCTTCTTGGTCAGCCTTGCGATTATGGTAGGTCTGCGTCCAGCTTTTGCCAAGTTGTTGAAAGAAAATCCTATCCAAGAGGTTGAACAAACTGAAACAGAAGCAGGACTTGTCAAGGGAATTGGTCAGAGCCTTAAAGAATCTTATCAAGCCATTCAAAACATCCCTGTACTAAAAGCTTCTATTCTGACCATTTCGGGTATCAATACGGTTGTTAGTGCCGTATCTCCCATGGTTATCCTGTCTATGAAGGAATTTTCAGACTTCGTGATTGTCAATTCTGGTATAACTCTTGCCTTGGTATTCAATCTATTTTCTGTTGGTTACATCCTTGGCTCTAGTCTAGGTATGGCTTTCTTCAAACATATCAGCTTGTCCAATCTGCTCAAGTGTTGTACAGGTTTTTCGGTCATCCTGTTTGTTGGCTTCTACCTTCATAATATTTATATTGTGATGGCGACTATCTTAGTCACTACCATGACGACTGGCATTATCAATCCAAAATTGTATGCCCTGATAATGAATGAACTACCCGAAGATAAATTGGCGACTATCAATGCAGGAATGGGGACTATATTCAATATTGGGATGCTTGCAGGTCAAGCCTTGGTCGCCCTTATGGTAACAATCTTATCTGTTACAAGCATTTCCCTCATCTTCCTCTTGCTTTCTGTGGGACTAGTAAGCTATACTATTCTTGTGGGGAGTAGGCCTAAAAATGAAGTAGTTGTTAAAGCTTAGAAAGTATGCGTATGAAATTAGATTACCGAGATTATAGAAGCGAAATTGTCGAAAAATTCTTTATTCCTTTAATTGTTACGGAACGTGAGGAACCGATTGAGGCGGATTTTTCACAGAAAGAAAAAGACATTCTCAAAGATGCCTTGGACATTCGTGATGAGATGGAAGAAAAGTTGGCGGATTATCGTCAGGAGGTTAATGAGGTCTTTGTCTGGGGACATATCTTTACAATCCTGCACACCTTGTATTTCTACCTCTTGGATCAAGGACAGGATCCTAAGACAGTCAAGGAAGCTTGTCAATTGATTTTAAAGCTGTCTCAAGAAGAAGTAGAAGATGCCATGCGAACCATGTTGGCGTCTGAAAATGACGGACATCGTGAGAAGGGCCTCAGCCTCATGGAACTCTTGGAAAAAACGGATAAAAAGCCGGCAGATAAGTGGTACTGGTCACTGGCTATTCGCAATCCCTTGGAAACGGTTCAGCGGTCTGTCCATCTCTTGGATAAGATGCTTCCAATCTATCAGCCCTATTTTGAAGAGGCAAGAGCGGAGCGGGAAAAATTTGCTCGTGAATTTGACATTGAAAAACTCTATCAAGAGTCCAAGCGGTTATCCATGACTAGCTTGGATGCTTTGAGTGTTGAAAATGCTCAATTCTTCGTTCTCAGTCCGTGGAATTATTGGTTTGCTTATTATGGCAATGAACAATTTGACTATATGAAAGTCGCTCTTTTAGCTTCCTGTCGAATTGATCAGATTATGCTGTCAAATGACGAGCTGGATCTGGATGATTTGACAACGGCTCTTAAAGTCATCAGCGACAGCACGCGCTATCAGGTCTTGGTGGAGCTGACCAAGCCCCATGCTAAGAGCAAAGATATTGCAGAGCGACTGGCTATTACAGGGGCAGCGGTATCTTTCCACACCCAAAAGCTGATTAACGGCGACCTCCTTCTCTTTAATGCCAAAGATAAGAATATCAAATACAGTGTTAATCGCGACCTGCTCCAACAGGTGATTGATAAGTTGAAGGAGGATTTTGATTTGTAAAAAAGCCTTGTAAGTTAGATCTTACAAGGTTCTTTTGTGCTTATACTCTTCGAAAATCAAAATTAGACGTTGTTGACTTGATTTGATGAACTTCAGTTCTATCCACATCTTACGGTCACGAACCAAGTTCGTCTAATTTCCGACCTCCAACAGTCTATTCCCAGACTGTTGGAGCTAGTCTGTTTTTGATTTTCATTGAGTATTAATGATGAACCAGCTGAGCAGTTGGCAAGTGATGATGGTGATGAAGAAAACCAGCCAGCCTTGCTGTATTTTGGTCAGGTAACTAGTTTCTAGGAAGAAAAAGCTGATTTCGACGGGTATAACATGGATAAAATAATAATAGCTGGCGTACTCTTTGAGAAATTGTAATTTCTTTTGGCGGAAAAGGTCTGTGGTCAGGGTCCAAGCGACTAGATAGGCCGTGAATGGAATCAGGCTAACTAGAAAGTTCTTGTCGTAGCCCTGATTGAGATAGATGATTGTAGCTTCAAAGGCTAAAAGGGCTATGTAGACAAGTAGTTTAGTCTTTTGTCGGTATTGGAAAATGGGTTGATTGAGTTTGTCGGCTAGATAAAAGCCTGTCAGGACAAAAATCGGTGCGTAGAAGAGGCCGTTGCGGCTGGTGAAAAAGAAGGTTTTGTAGCTGTCAAATGCGGTCAGGAAAATCGATTCTGTCAGGTAGGAGGAGTAGGTTTCGACTGAGCCTAGGAGATAGAGAAGGCAGGCTAGACAAGCTGTGATGCGCCAGCCCCATTTCTCCAAGGAAAAATGAACGAGGACAAGACCTAGAAAGAAGGCGGGCATGTACCAGAGTTGGTAGCTGGTGCCGGTGTAGGTCAGTCCGACTAGGAGAGCGAGAGGATAGTAGGGGAAGGGGATTTCTTGGAGTGTTAGGTAGATGAGGTAGAAGGGAAGGTAGAGGGCGGACCAGGTCAGGTATTGTTTGCTGTAGCGGATCAGGTATTGTTTGGAGAGGCTGGGATAGTTACGTCGGAGGAAGAAGCTGGCTGTGACCATGAAGTAGGGAACGACCATGCGACTAAAGATGGATTTTTGGATGAAGTGGAGCTGGTCTGCTTCAAATAGTCTGCGGCAATGGAGGGCGATAACGAGAATAGCTCCGATGAACTGGATGAGGGAGAGCAGGGATGTATTGAGTGGTTTTGTCTTATTTTGCATGTTAATATTTTTCTTTTTTCTTCCATTTTATCGAAATCTGATGAATATGTAAATGTTTGCAAAAAGATGTGGAGAGGTGCTGGCTGAAACTTAGTTGACAAGAGAAGTCCAGTGGAAAATATGGTATAATGTTAGGACGGAGTAAATGTAAACCATCTATTTCGTTTAAGTTAGAAAGGAGCATATAGATGAAAGATTTACATGCAAAATTATTGGCTGATTTTGGGATTGATTTTTCGGATTTGAATTTATTAGAAACGGCTTTTACCCATACTTCTTATGCCAATGAGCATCGCCTTCTAAAAATTTCACATAATGAACGATTGGAATTTTTAGGAGACGCTGTTCTCCAGTTGATGATTTCCAAGTATCTCTATCAAAAATATCCTGACAGACCAGAGGGGGAAATGTCTAAGTTGCGTTCGACCTTTGTTCGTGAGGAGTCCTTGGCAGGATTTTCACGTGCCTGTGGCTTTGATCGTTTTCTTCGTCTTGGTAAAGGGGAAGAGAAGTCTGGGGGACGAAATCGCGATACTATTTTAGGAGATGCATTCGAGGCTTTCTTAGGAGCTCTGCTATTGGACAAGGGGGAAAAGACCGTGGAGGAATTTATCCATAAGGTCATGATTCCTCGCTTGGAGAAAGGGAACTTTGAGCGCGTGACTGACTACAAGACTGCCTTGCAGGAAATTTTGCAGGTCAATGGTGAAATCGCAATTACTTATCGTGTGGTAGCCGAGTCTGGCCCTGCCCATGATAAGACCTTTGAAGTGGAGGTGTCTGCCGACCAGCGTGTAATTGGTCGTGGTCGTGGTCGCTCAAAGAAATTAGCTGAACAAGCCGCCGCAAAAAATGCTGTGGAGGCTAGAGGATAGGTATGTATCTAAAATCGATTGAAATGCAGGGCTTTAAGTCCTTTGCGGATAAGACCAGGGTGGTCTTTGACCGTGGAGTGACGGCCGTTGTGGGACCAAATGGTTCTGGCAAGTCCAATATTACAGAAAGTCTGCGTTGGGCATTGGGGGAATCTTCTGCCAAGAGCCTGCGTGGAGGCAAGATGCCTGACGTTATCTTTGCGGGAACAGAGAGTCGGAAACCACTCAATTACGCGTCTGTTGTCGTAACCTTGGATAATTCTAGCGGATTTATCGCGGATAAGGCTAAGGAAATCAAGGTAGAGCGTCATATTTATCGGTCAGGTGATAGTGAGTACCTGATTGATGGGAAAAAAGTTCGTTTGCGGGATATTCATGATCTTTTCATGGACACTGGCTTGGGTCGTGATTCATTCTCGATTATTTCTCAAGGTCGGGTAGAAGCGATTTTTAATTCCAAACCAGAGGAACGCCGTGCTATTTTTGAAGAGGCGGCAGGGGTCTTAAAATACAAGACCCGTAAGAAAGAAACAGAAAGTAAGCTGGCTCAGGCTCAAGGGAATTTGGACCGCTTGGACGATATTATCTATGAACTGGATAATCAGGTCAAACCATTGGAGAAACAGGCACAAACTGCTAAGAAATTTCTAGAATTAGATGGTCAACGTAAGGAATTATACTTAGATGTTTTGGTGGCTCAGTTGTCGCTTGGTAAGGAAAAGTTATCGGAAAAAGAGGCTGAACTAGATACCGTTAAAACTGAATTGACCAGCTATTACCAACAGCGGTCTGAATTGGAACAGGAAAACCAGACCTTGAAAGAAAAGCGCCATCGTTTATCTGAACAGATGGAATGTGAACAGGCTGTTTTACTAGATTTGACCAAGTTAATCAGTGACTTGGAGCGAAAAATTGAGGTTCATAAACTGGAATCCAGTCAGAATGAATCCAGTCGTCAAGAGGCTCAAGAGCGTTTGGAAAGCATGCTAGGGAAGCGGGCTAGTTTGGAACAACAGATTGGGCAAAGGCAAGAAAGAATTGCTCAGTTGGAGCGTTCTTTGTCTAGCTTGAAAGAAGATATTGCTGCGGTGGATAAGGAAATTTCCTACTTCTCAGAAGATCCAGATCAGATTTTGGACCATCTGCGTGAACAGTATGTTGCGCTCATGCAGGAAGAGGCAGAAGTTTCAAACCGCTTGACCAAGCTTCAACAAGATATTGCCAATCAAATCAGTCTGTCAGAAAGCAAGTCGGCAGACCTGGCACGTTTGCAGGCTGAAAAAAATCAGGCTCAAGAAGAATTGGATAAGAGCCGACTTGCAGCAGAGCAGGCTGACCAAGTCTTGCAGGATTTACTGGCAGCTTATCAGACTCAGAAAGCAGAGCTAGATCAGGCTCAGGCTGCCTATCAGGCTGAGCAAAGTAGTCTTTTTGATTTACTGGATTTATTGAAGGGCAAACAAGCTCGTCAAGCTAGCTTGGAAGCCATCTTAAAAAATCACTCCAATTTCTACGCAGGGGTCAAGGCTGTCTTGCAGGCTTCGTCTAGTCTAGGTGGGATTATCGGGGCAGTCAGTGAGCAACTGACCTTCGATACTCGTTACCAGACAGCTCTGGAAATTGCTCTTGGTGGGGCTAGTCAAAATGTCATCGTTGAAGATGAAGCGACTGCTAAACGTGCCATTACCTTTTTGAAAGAAAAACGGCAAGGTCGTGCGACTTTCTTGCCTTTGACAACCATCAAGCCTCGCCAGCTTTCGGGTCAGCAAGTTTCTATACTTGAATCTTCTGACGGCTTTTTGGGGCTGGCTAGTGAGTTGGTGACCTACCAACCAAACTTAGATGCGATTTTCCAAAATTTATTGGGAATTATCGCGATTTTTGATACCATTGACCATGCCAACCAGGCGGCGCGTGCGACTAAGTTCCAGGTCCGTATGGTGACCATGGACGGGGTCGAAATCCGTCCAGGTGGTGCCTTTGCTGGAGGGAGCAATCGGAATAATAGCACGACTTTCATCAAGCCGGAATTAGACGTCCTTTTAGGAGAAATAGCAGAGCTATCTAGTCAGTTGCAAGAACAAGAAAGCTTGGTTGCGACTAAGAAGAAAAGTCTAGACCAGATTAGAGAAAGCTTGGAAACCATTAAGACCGAGGGTGAAGAGGCTAGATTGAACCAGCAGAGTGCAAGGATTCATCAGGAACAAGCAGAAAATCGTCTGGCCCAAGTGACAGCCCAGTACGACCTGCAAATGAGCCAAGTCAGTCCAAGCATTCTAACGGAGTTGGAAGAAGAAGCGGCCAAGGAAGCAGTCAATCTTCAAGCTCTGATGGAGAAAAAACAAGCCTTGGACCAGCAAATCAATCAGGTGCGTGACAATCGTGATAGTATCCAAGAGAGCTTGCAAGCCTTGCAGGCCCAGAAGGGACAACTGACCTTGGAGCAGGCAGAAGTTTCTAGTCAGTTGCGCTTTGAACAGACAGACCTTGGTCGATTACAGGAAGAAAAAGCGGCTACAGAAAAGGATATTTCTCTCCTAGAGGATATAATTGACCAGAAATTAGTAGCTCTCGAAGATACAAGTATTGACATCCTTGAAGAGCAGTTACAGGCTGCGATTGACAAGCAAGCACAGAACAATCAGATTCAGATTCGCTTGAAATTTGAGCTGGAAGATATTGATGGCCAATTTGAAGATTTGGAAGGCCGCTTGGAGCAGGCGCGGACTAAGAATGACGACCTCATTCGCAAACAGGCTAAGTTAGAAGCAGAATGTGAGCAAGCAGGAGATAGATTACGGACCTTGCTAGGCAATTTGACTGAGCATTTCAAAGTGAGTTTTGAAGAAGCCCAGTCACAGGCCAAGGAAGTTGAGAATTTGCCTCTTGCTGAACAAGGTCTGAAAGACTTGGAACGTTCTATTCGCGCTCTCGGTCCTGTCAACCTGGATGCCATTGAGCAATATGATGAGGTTAACAACCGTCTCACCTTCCTCAACGAGCAACGGACCGATATTTTATCTGCGCGTGATTTGCTCTTGAATACAATTCATGAGATGGACGACGAAGTCAAGGAACGCTTTAAGGTTACTTTTGAAGCCATTCGCGAAAGCTTCAAGCAGACTTTCAGACAGATGTTTGGCGGTGGTTCTGCGGACTTGATTTTGACGGAGCAGGATATTTTGACTGCGGGCGTAGAGATTTCTGTTCAACCTCCGGGCAAGAAAATCCAATCGCTCAATCTTATGTCAGGTGGCGAAAAGGCCCTCTCGGCCCTCGCTCTGCTATTTTCCATTATCCGCGTCAAGACTATTCCATTTGTCATCTTGGATGAGGTGGAGGCAGCCTTGGATGAGGCCAATGTCAAGCGTTTCGGAGACTATCTCAATCGCTTTGATAAGGACAGTCAGTTTATCGTCGTGACCCATCGGAAAGGGACTATGGCGGCGGCGGATGCCATGTATGGGGTGACCATGCAGGAATCTGGCGTGTCCAAGATTGTGTCGGTCAAACTGAAAGATGTGGAAGCCTATACAGATTAAGAACTTGAAAAACTTGGAATTTTCCAGGTTTTTTCTTGTGGAAAAATCGGAAACAGTATGGAATATGGTATAATAAAAGGACTGGACGGAGGTTGTTTGTTATGTATAAGAAAATCATTGCAACGGATATGGATGGGACATTTTTACGAAGTGACCATGGATTTGATGCCAGTCGTTTTCGGAATTTGTTAACGCAGTTTAAGGAAAAGGGCTATTTGTTTGTAGCGGCTAGCGGTCGTTCTCTGCCGAGTCTCAAACAGTTGTTCGAGGAATTTTTAGATGATATTGCTCTGGTTGCTGAAAATGGGGCTGTTGTTGTCTATCGCAATCAAACCATCTATTTAGACGATCCCATTCAACCATCGACTTATCTACCCTTGGTGGATGAGCTGATTAAGAGTGGTTATGTTCATCCGCAGCATGTTACCTTGTCTGGCTTGAAGGCCTCTTATATGTTGGATAAAGTTGAAGAGGAACTATACAGAGAATTGTCTGGTTATTATCATGACATTGTATTGGTACCGAGCTTTGAAGATATTTCTGAAGAGATTATCAAGTTAAATCTTTACATCGATGAAGCCACTCGTGTAGAAGCACAGGACTGGATCAATCATCATTTTAAACAATTGACCGCTGTGACAACTGGCTTTACTTCGATTGATATCATCTTGTCAGGTGTTCACAAGGGGATCGGACTTTCTCACCTCTGCCAGCACTTAGGGGTGACTGGAGAAAATCTGATTGCCTTTGGTGACAATCAAAATGACTTGGAAATGTTGAAACTGGCGGCCTATTCGGTTGCGACAGAAAATGCTATTGATGAAGTGAAAGCGCAAGCAGATCTGGTCATTGGGCATTGCAATGATGAGGCAGTCATGGCTTATATGGAGGAATTAGTAAATGGCAATTAAGTTGATTGCATTGGATTTGGATGGAACGCTTCTGACATCGGACAAGCGGATTTCAGAAGCCAATAAAAAGGCCTTGCAGGCGGCGCGTGAGCGTGGAGTTTATGTAGTTCTGACAACAGGACGGCCCTTGCAAGCAATTGGAACTTTCTTGGAAGAATTGGATTTACTTGGTGAAAACCAGTATTCCATCACCTTTAATGGTGGTTTAGTCCAGGAAAATACAGGTCGGGTTTTGGATAAGGTTGGCTTCACCATTGAAGATGTCCGTGCCATCCGTCGTGTGACAAATGATTTGGATTTGCCTCTGGATGTTCTCTATGGTGGTGATGTCTATTCGCTACCTGCTGCCCATGAATCTCTCTATCTAACAGCCAATCCACTTTTGAATAAAATCCCTGTGACAGATGAGGAATTGCCAGAAGATTTTGTCTACAATAAGGCTGTTTCAGCTGTGGCAGCAGACTTTTTGGATGGACAAATTCCAAAAATTCCTGCAGAACTTCACGAGCGTTTCGAGATTTTCAAATCGCGTGATATCTTGCTCGAATGGAGTCCAAAAGGTGTCCATAAGGCAAATGGTTTGGCCAAGTTGATTGGACATCTGGGGATTGACCAGTCAGAAGTTATGGCTTGTGGCGATGAAGGAAATGATCTTTCGATGATTGAATGGGCTGGTTTGGGTGTTGCCATGGCGAATGCGACTGATGAAATCAAGTCTGCGGCCAACCTTGTCCTGCCAAAAACCAATGATGAAGATGGCATTGCTTGGGCCATCGAGCACTATGTATTGAATGAGGACTAATATGGGATTATTTGATCGATTATTTGGACATGAAAAACAAGAGGAGCAAGTTGCTCTTGTTGAAGAAGTAGAAACGGAACAGTCGGCTTCAAGCGAAGATACTGTAACTACTGAAGTTGAGTCAGCTACTCAAGAAATGGAAGAGATCCAGTCTGAAGTAGTAGAGCCTGAATTGACTGCCGAGCAAGAAGCTCAGAAACAACGGACCTTAGACATGATGGCTCAATATTATGCAGCCAAAGAAGCTGCTGCGGCTCGAGTGAAGGAAGCGCAGGAACAAGGCTTTGACCCTGCTATTCAAACCAAGGTCAAGGAAGAGCCTGTTGAGGAAGTTGTTTCAGTAGAGCAAGAAAGTGAGCAGGACAAGTACCAGCGGACCTTGAAAAAGACCCGCACAGGCTTTGGGGCAAGGCTCAACGAATTCTTTGCTAACTTCCGTTCAGTTGATGAAGAATTTTTCGAAGAGTTGGAAGAAATGCTGATTTTGTCAGACGTAGGTGTGCAAGTTGCTTCTACTCTGACAGAGGAGCTCCGCTATGAAGCCAAGCTACAGAAAGCTAAGAAGACAGATGAACTCCGGCGGGTTATCATCGAAAAATTGGTGGATATTTACGAAAAAGACGGCCAGTTCAGCGAGCAGATCAATTTCCAGGATGATTTGACAGTCATGCTCTTTGTCGGTGTCAACGGCGTTGGGAAGACGACCTCTATCGGTAAGTTGGCCTATAAATACAAGCAGGCTGGTAAGAAGGTCATGTTGGTCGCAGCGGACACCTTTCGTGCGGGTGCGGTAGCCCAGCTGGTCGAGTGGGGGCGCCGTGTCGATGTGCCTGTGGTCACGGGTCCTGAAAAGTCAGACCCAGCCAGTGTGGTCTTTGATGGGGTAAAACGTGCCGTGGCAGAAGGCGTGGATATTCTCATGATTGACACAGCTGGTCGTTTGCAAAATAAAGAAAACCTCATGGCAGAGCTGGAAAAAATCGGTCGTATCATCAAACGGACTCTACCTGATGCACCACATGAAACTCTCTTAGCACTTGATGCCTCCACGGGTCAAAATGCCCTCAGTCAAGCCAAGGAATTTGCAAAAATTACCCCATTGACAGGCCTGGTCTTGACCAAGCTAGACGGTACTGCAAAAGGTGGTGTAGTCCTTGCTATCCGTCAGGAACTGGATATTCCAGTCAAGCTGATTGGTTTCGGTGAGAAAATTGATGACATCGGAGAATTCAAATCCGAAGAGTTTATGCGTGGGCTCTTGGAAGGATTGGTATAGAAAAAAGTCGTTAGTTCAATGAACTAGCGACTTTTTCTATCTGTATGCAGCAGTGAGTAAATGGCAATATCCACAATACCACGATTATTTCCTCTTTAACAATGCCTCAATCCAGTCTGATGCGTAGGCAGAAGTACAGCCTTTGGGTACTTTCATGTCCACATAGACAGCTAACTCCTGACCGATTGCAAGGCCTTGTTCTAGATAGTCGGGGTAAGCAACGGCAATCTCCACCAAGCATTGGTTCATGGTCCATTGGACAAGTGGGTCTTCGGTTTGCAAATGCTCGCTAATATAAGCTAGCGTTTCTTCAATTTCTTGGTTTGAAGCAGTTTTTCCAGCAAAGTATTTGGCACGAAGGAACCAACCAAGTCGCTGAAAAATAGCTTGGTCTTGGATGAGTAAGTATTCCTCCCAGTCTTTGCTATCCTTGCGTTTGCTAAGAATGATGGAAGCTAGCTTATCGAGGACGTTGACCGAAACTTGTTCATTGAGGCAAGCTTCTAAAGCAGCAGAAGTCAGCTGGTCAGGTTTTGTTTTGGTAATTTGAATAGCCAGATATTGTGACTCAAGGACACCTGTTTGCCAGAGTGGAGCAAACAAGTCCAGTCGATTCTTATAGGCCTTGGCGATGCCAGAAATAGCTCCCATTGGAACGCCGTAGTAGGGCTTAGTTTCGCCAATTTTTTCATAACGCTTGAGGGTGCCAGCATGGCTGGCTGCTTCAAGTTGGGTGAGTAATTCTTTTATTTGTGTCATGGTAATTAGTCCTCTACCTAGAATCGAATTTGCACAGTCAGTGAAAATTTCTCTTGTTCGTCTTCAGAAAAAAACATCCCAGCACCAGTCCGTTTGCTTGAAGGACTATCAAATTTTGTATTGCGGTATAAATATTCTCTCAATTTATTCCGATCATAGATATGGTAACATAGGATTTCGCCGTCTTCCTTCACTACAATATAGCCTCCATTTGCATCTTCCAAACCAGACCATTTTGAATTCGGTTCCATACCTAGGGCAATAGCTACAAGCAAATCTTTTACTTTGTATTCCACTAATTCCATATCTTCATTGTAGAGTTGACAGTAAGTTTTTACTACATCCGAAACAGATTTGCCGTTAACAGAGTAAGAAGTTAGAAAGAGATAGGCGAGTATTTCAGGCATACGATAATCAATCATTTGTAAATTTCTCTCAAATGTTGAGTTGGGGAGACTATCGAAGATGAGTTCAACCTTATTTTCTTTTAAACATTGTATGCGGTCCTTGATTTTATTTTTGGTAGAAATTGAATGGACCTTTTCTCTCAATTGTTCAGAAATATCAGATGAACACCGATAGTGGATGCGGGTAGCTCCACTTGCATTTAACAAAGTAGGCTTGCTTCCTATATATGATTTTATGGAAAAGCCAATAAAAGGTTGTGTGCCTGTGAAATGATCATGAATTTTAAAGACAATGTCTTTTTTGCTGTCATTACTAGCCTTGATTTTATCTACTTTGAGTTTTGTTAGTAAGGGCTCTATTTCTGGAATTTCAAAAGTCCCCTTACCATTTTGAATAGCTTTTAATAAAATTTCAGCAGACTGTTTGAACTCCTGAATTGGAACACGTAGCAATTCTCTTCCATTTTCTTCTAAAATGATGCAGTTAGTATTGCTATCTCTGATATACTCCTTTTTAAACTCTTCATGGAGGTTCAATGCGGTTAATATCGTATAGAATAAATGTTCAATCTTGTTTAATTGTTCATCGGCCGTAAATATCTTCCCATCAGAGAGAGCTTTTAAGAAGACAAATAGTTCAGCCCACTCACCTTTGTTAACTTTATTAGGCATAGTGCATCCTTTTCTCCATTTCAGCTAGGGCAAGTTCTTCCTTCATAGCATTGGCAACCGCACGCATCATTGGTACAGCAACAGAATTGCCCATTTGACGATACATTTGTGTTCGACTAACTGGGATAATAAAATCATCTGGGAATCCCATCAATCGTTTGCATTCTAATTCTGAAAGTAAGCGGATCCCAGTTTCCCCCCCTTTCACAAAAGTCCCTGTTAAACGCTGGATTTTATGATAGGATGCTACTAGTGTTTTGACTTGAATAGTCGAATGATTATCCACTATTTGCGGTTTCCCATCATCCTTTTTAAAAAGATAGGATTTTTGTAAATGTTCGGAAATGCCATATCCAGTAGGATTATCTTCTAGGATACTGGAAACAGGAACTTTTTTTTCTGGATTTCCTTGTGGGAAAGCAAAACTAGTAATAGCTAAATCAGGGTGAAATCCAACAATCACAATGCGTTTTCGTACTTGGGCTAGTCCAAAATGTTGTGCATCAAGAACGTCAAAGAATACTGAGTAACCCAGTTCTTCTAAACTTTGGAGAATAATTTTAAAGGTTTCACCATTTTGAATGGTCAGTAAGCCGGGGACATTTTCTAAAAGAAACATTTTGGGCATATGGTATTTTAAAATTCTAAGCACATCGAAAAATAGAGTTCCTTGAGTGGAATGTTCAAAGCCCTCTCGCTTTCCAATATTAGAAAATGGCTGGCAAGGAAAACCTGCCAAGAGAACATCGTGTTTTGGAATATCCTGCTCAGCTATTTTTGTGATATCTCCATGAGGTACTTCTCCATAATTTGCCTCATAGGTTTTAGCTGAAAATTTATCCCACTCCGAAGAAAAGACACATTTGGTTTGCTCATCCTCAAACCCTTTTCGTATACCCCCAACACCAGCAAATAAATCAATAAATGTCAATTTACAGTCTTTTTTTACTGACTTTGAAGAAAGATAATGCAATCCTTCTTCTAATAGATAGTGACATTTACTAGAAAAACTGTCGTTTCCTTCTATCTCTAGTTCCTGTATTTTTTGGTAGAGTAAGGGATCAACATGAATTGATTTTGCTATTTTTTTCTCATCTGGACTAATTTCTTTTCTTCCAGCATTTTTTCGGACGCCACCTCTCATAAGTACCACCTTTCTATAACGGAATTATATCATATATTTTTTGATTTTACGAATATATTTTTCAATTTTTAATCCGTATAGCAAAAAAACTGGATTGCTCCAGTTTTTATATTATTATTTCAATAAGCCACGTTCACGATACCACACATCTGGCGTCCAGACCCACTTGCAACCGTAGCTTTCAAGCAAATCAAAGGCTGCATCAGGTCCCATAGTTCCAGCTGGATAGGTGTGGAGTGGGACTTGGTTGCTTGTCCACAAATCAACAATGCGGTCAATCAAGCTCCAGCTTGCTTTCACTTCTTCCCAATGGCTAAAGTTAGTAGAATCACCATTTAGGACATCGTAAAATAGTTTTTCGTAGGCTTCAGGTGAATTTCCAAGAGCAGTTGCATTGTGGCGGAAGTTGAGTTTGGCAGGAGTAAGAGCAAAGTGGGAACCAACTTCCTTACCGTTGATAGATAGCATGAAGCCTTCGGTTGGTTGGATGAAGATGGTCAAGACATTGGCCTCAGAAGGCTGACCAAAAATATCTTCCGCATGCTTGAAGGTGATGGTCACGCGCGTGCCCTTTTCTGTCAGACGTTTACCTGTACGGAAGAAGAAAGGAACATCACGGAAACGGTCAGTATCAACGAAGAAGACCCCTCCAGCAAAGGTTTCTGTCTGAGAACCTTCGGCAATATTTGGTTCATCCAAGTAGCTAACGTAGTCTTTTCCGTCGATGGAACCTGCTGCATATTGACCACGGATAAAGTTGCGTTTGAGGTCCTCATCAGAAGGCTGACGAAGGTGTTGGAAGACCTTGATCTTTTCGGCGCGGACATCTTCCTCCTTAAAGCTGGCTGGCTTATCCATTGCTAGAAGTGAAAGAACTTGAAGAGCATGGTTTTGCACCATGTCTTTTAAGGCGCCAGAATGATCGTAGTAGCCCCCACGATCCTCCACACCAATCGCTTCAGCAAATGTAATTTGGACGTTATCGATGTAATCGCGGTTCCAAATATGCTCAAAAATGATATTGGCAAAGCGAACTGCAAAGATATTTTGCACCATTTCCTTGCCAAGATAATGGTCGATACGATAGATTTGGTCTTCATTGAAGGCTGCTGCCAATTCATCATTGAGTTTGGTAGCTGTAGCAAGGCTAGTTCCGAAAGGTTTTTCAATAATCAAGCGTTCAAAACCTTGTCCATCAACGATTTGCTCAGATTTGAGGTGTTTGGCAATGGTTCCGAAAAATTCAGGTGCCATAGAGAGGAAGAAGACCTTGTTGTGCTGGGTATCATATTTTTCACACAAGTCGTCCTGCAATTTACGAAGAGCTACATATTGTTCCGTGTCATTGACATCATGGCTTTGATAGTAGAAATGACTAGCAAATTCATGAGCTTGACGTGGTGTGTCAGGCAAATCACCTAGTGATTCAATGACGGTTTGCTCAAAAAATTCCTTGGTCCAGGGTCTGCGAGCTGTACCAATTACTGCAAAGTTTTCCTTGATGTGTCCAGCCTTATAGAGGCGGAATAAAGATGGGTAAAGTTTGCGTTTGGCAAGGTCGCCACTAGCACCAAAAATTGTAAACAATACATGTGATGACATAATTTCATTCCTATCTGTTGAATATCATTAATAGTATACCACAAATTGTCAGAAAATTCACTTTTTGAGTTGGGATTATTAGAAAACACGGTAGACGTACGGGGAATCTGGCTGCTCAATCTGAACCATCGATTGTAATTCAAGTGTTGGGAGATTTTGTTTCAACGATGTGTGGTAGGAAACCTTGACTGTTCCTCTGGCTTTTAACCAAGTATTGTTAGGAAATTCTGTGGTAGCCCCCGTAGAGAGTAAGCCATATACCCCAGAATCAGCAATGCAGTGAATAATACCAAAGCGGAAGAGGAAAAATTGCTGGCTATTGTCAGGGTCATTGTAGACAAATCCAATCATTTCAATCGTTTTTCCTGAAAATTCCGTAGGATAGTCGTAGATTGCTTCCATCACTTCCATATAGTTTTCATTAGTAACGACAATGGTTTCTTCAGCCAAGTATTTATCAGCAATTTCACGCATCTGGTTTTGATAGGCAGATTTCGTAAAATAAATAGAAGTATCAGGCTTGAGGTACTGAACAGTCGTCCCTTCTTGGTTTTGTGTATTAGCATCGTTTTCTGCTGCTAGTGGGAAATGATAGCCCTTGGCAGCAACAGTTGTTGAATCCAGGCTGACCGTAGGAAAGAGCCAGGCTATAGCAAGAGGAATGAGCAATAGTCCAATGCTTGATAGTTTGGCAATTTTGCTTTTTAAATGGCTATGTACTCGAATTTCTTTTACCCAGACATACAATTGTACGATGGCAAGTATGAAAGATAAAACCATGGATAGATAGGCTAGATAGCTATAGTGCAGATTGATGTATTGGTCTAATTTTCCAGAGACATAAAGATACATGGTCATCTCAAAATAGCCTGCAAGAATTAAAAAACGAATCATACTACACCTCCAAGTATCAGACTATATCCCAAAATAACGAGAGTGATAGTAATGATAAAACCGGCTATAAATTTCCCTTTGAAATAATGTTTCATCATGAGCAAGTTTTTAACATCCACCATGGGTCCGATAACTAAGAAAGCCATTACTGGGGCAAATCCGAAGCTGGATAGTAGTGATGCACCAATAAAGGCATCGGCTTCAGAACATAGGGAAAGAAGAAAGGCCAGCAACATCATCAGTAAAATAGCTGTTAATGGACTGTGACCGATGGTAGTCAGGACAGCAGTTGGAATATAGACTTGTACGAGACTGGCAAAGAGACAACCAAAGACTAGGTAACGTCCCGTATCAAAAAATTCATCAATGGCATGAATAAGTGCGAAGCTAACTTTTTGCCAGCTAGTTTTATCTGAATAATCATGCTGGTGCTGGTCAAACTTGCTTCCTTTAAGAATGGGTCCTTTTACGAAAAAACCAAGAATGATTCCCAATACTAGGGATACAATGATGGCTCCTAGGGCTCTATAGAAGGCGAAAAGTAGGGAATTGCCAAAAGCAGTAAAGGTTGCAAAAAGGACGATGGGATTAATCACAGGAGCCGTTACTAAAAAGGGGACAGCAGTATAACTAGGTACTTTTTTCTCTAATAGCCGATTGACAATAGGGACAATACCACATTCGCAAGACGGAAAAATGAAGCCGATAAAGGTTCCAAATAGAATGGCAAGAAACTTGTTCTTGGGAAGGAGTTTATGGACTTTTTCAGGGGTGATAAACACATCAATAAAGCCAGAAATCAATGCTCCAATCAAGACAAAGGGCAAGGCTTCAATCATGATAGACAGGAAAATAGCCCCCGCCTGTAGGACGGAGGTAGGTAATTGATCAAGACCGAACATATTATTTTTTATCCTGATTCAACTTGTTTTTCTCGGAATTTTCTTTTGATTTTGGATCAGGATACTCAATTTCTTCCAGTTTTTCAAATGAAGCAAATTCTTCCAGCATCTTTTCTAAATCATCTTGTCGTTTATAGGTTACAGCCATAGGGCACCTCCAAAAAGTTTATATACACATTATACATTTTTTGCTAAAAATTATCTAAAGGAATCTGTTTTTATTGAAGCGCAAATATAGTTAGCACCCTCAAATCATGATATAATATTCTTATGAAAACAAGAATATCAGAATTAGTTAGCGTGCTCAATCAATACGCTAAAGAGTATTATCAATTGGACCAACCTAGCGTATCAGATGCAGAATATGATACGCTTTATCGTGAATTAGTAGAGCTAGAAACGGCTCATCCAGAACTGATTTTACCAGATAGTCCTACCCATCGGGTCGGGGGAAAGGTGCTAGACGGATTTGAAAAATATAATCATGTTTATCCTCTTTTTAGTTTGCAGGATGCCTTTTCTCGTGAAGAATTAGAAGCTTTTGACCAGCGTGTTCGTAAGGAATTTCCTCAAGCAACATATATCTGTGAATTGAAGATTGATGGTCTATCTATTTCCCTGACCTATGAAGCGGGTAATTTAGTCGTGGGTGCTACACGTGGTGACGGTAGTGTCGGTGAAAATATCACAGAAAATCTCAAACGAGTGGCTGATATTCCTTTGACCTTACCCGAAGCTGTGGACATCACTGTCCGAGGTGAGTGTTATATGCCAAAGGCTTCTTTTGACCGTGTTAACAAACAGCGTCAGGAGGCTGGTGAAGCTGAATTTGCTAATCCGCGTAATGCAGCAGCAGGGACTCTCCGCCAGCTTGATACGGGAGTGGTGGCCCAGCGTGGTCTCGCTACCTTCCTCTACCAAGAGGCCAGCCCCTCTGAAGTGACTAGCCAGTCCGAAGTGCTTCGCAAGTTAGATGCTCTGGGATTTGTGACCAACCACGAATATTGCTTGGCGGAGTCGATTGATGACACGTGGGATTTTATTGAAAAAATGGCAGAGCGGCGAGAAGATTTGCCCTATGAAATCGACGGTATCGTGATTAAGGTCAATGACCTAGCTATACAAGAAGAACTAGGATTTACAGTAAAAGCGCCACGATGGGCAGTAGCTTACAAGTTTCCAGCTGAGGAAAAAGAAGCAGAAATCTTGTCGGTTGATTGGACTGTTGGCCGAACAGGTGTTGTGACACCAACTGCCAATCTTAGTCCTGTTCAACTGGCAGGAACGACTGTCAGTCGAGCAACTTTGCATAACGTAGACTATATCGCCGAAAAAGATATTCGTATTGGCGATACGGTCATTGTTTATAAGGCGGGAGATATTATTCCAGCAGTTCTGAAAGTGGTGGACAAGTATCGAAAAGAGCAAGAAATCATGCCCATTCCTAGTCATTGTCCGTCTTGTCAGAGCGACCTACAACACTATGAGGACGAAGTTGCTCTCCGCTGTATCAACCCTATTTGTCCTAGCCAGCTGATGAGTAAGTTGGAACATTTTGCAAGTCGGGATGCCATGAACATCGCAGGACTAGGGTCTTCAATCGTAGAAAAACTCTTCCTAGCAGGTTTGGTCAAGGATGTGGCGGACATTTACAAACTAACAGTGGACGACCTCTTGACCCTAGACGGTTTCAAGGAAAAGTCCGCAGACAAGCTCTACCAAGCCATTCAAACTTCTAAGAGCAACTCAGCAGAACGCCTCCTATTTGGGCTGGGTATTCGCCATGTCGGCAGTAAGGCAAGTAAGATTTTAGTAGAAAAATTTGGCGATTTAGAAACCTTAGCATTTGCTGAACAAGAAGCAATTGCTTCGCTAGAAGGTATTGGTCAGGTTATTGCTAAATCCTTGACAACTTTTTTTGCTAGTGAGGGTGCGCAGCAACTTTTAGCTGAACTTAAGGAAGCTAAGGTAAACTTGACCTATCTCGGACAAGTAGTAGATGAAAATGCTGCGCTATCGGGTATGACAGTTGTACTGACTGGTAAATTGGAGCGAATGAAACGAAACGAAGCCAAGGCCAAATTAGAAGCTTTAGGGGCAAATGTAGCAGGAACAGTTTCTAAAAAAACTAATCTTGTGGTTGCTGGAACAGATGCTGGTAGTAAATTGACAAAAGCACAGGAACTAGGTATCGAAATTAAAGATGAGGCTTGGTTAGAGAGCTTGTAAAGGTAAAACGATGGAAGAAAGAAAACGTGCTAGACTAATATATAATCCGACCTCAGGTCAAGAAATCATGAAGAAAAATGTGGCCGAAGTATTGGAAATTTTGGAAGGCTACGGTTATGAAACTTCAGCTTTCCAAACAACTGCTGAGAAAGACTCTGCAAAGAATGAAGCTACACGTGCGGCGCTTGCAGGCTTTGACTTGATTATCGCGGCTGGTGGAGATGGAACAATCAATGAAGTCGTCAATGGAATTGCTCCGCTCGAAAAACGACCGAAAATGGCCATCATACCGACTGGCACCACCAATGACTATGCGCGTGCCTTAAAAGTGCCCAGGGGAAATCCTGTAGAAGCAGCTAAGGTTATTGGTAAGCAGCAGACCATTTTAATGGATATTGGTTTAGCCAAAAATCAAAAAAATGGTTTTTATCAAGAACATTATTTTATCAACATTGCTGCGGCAGGTACACTTACGGAATTGACCTACAGTGTTCCAAGTCAACTTAAGACCATGTTTGGCTATTTGGCCTATGTGGTAAAAGGAGCAGAACTCCTGCCACAAGTACAATTTACACCTGTTCGTGTAGAGCATGATGAGGGAGTATTCGAAGGCTCGGTTTCAATGGTTTTTGTTGCCTTAACCAATTCAATTGGAGGGTTTGAACAGATCGTTCCAGATGCTAAGTTAGATGATGGTAATTTTACCTTATTGATGGTTAAAACAGGGAATTTATTTGAAATTCTGCATCTGATTCGTCAAGTCTTAGACGGTGGCAAACACATTGATAGTGATCTAGTTGAATACATAAAAACCAAGAACCTATCCATTGAAAATCTGAACCCAGATAACCGTCTACTGCTCAATCTAGATGGAGAGTTTGGTGGGGAAGCTCCTGTAAGTCTGTACAACCTATCAAACCATATAGAGTTTTTCGCAGATACAGATCTGGTTTCTGACCATGCAATCACTCTTGATACTGATCAGATGAATCGAGAAGATATGGCCAAACGATTCATTGAAGAAACAGACCATATTGATGAAGCTATTAAATAGGAAGAAAAGATGAAACCGTCTTTTCTTTTTATTTTGTAAAAACGAATTAAACGCTTACAATGGCGGTATTTTCTTGACAAATAGATGTTTTAGGAGTATCCTTACATGGTATTAAATTTTAAAAGGAGAATTCGTTATGAGTTTAGGCGCATTGGCCCTTGGATTGGCCTGTCTTGGTGTAAGTATCGGTGAGGGACTGTTGGTGGCTTCATACCTTAGTTCGACTGCACGTCAACCAGAAATGCAAAGTAAATTGATGGCTGGTGTATTTTTGGGTGTTGCCTTTATCGAGGGAACTTTCTTCGTAACCTTGGCTATGACATTTGTCTTGAAATAGTAGAAAATAGAGAAATAGAAAAGGGGGGAACCTCCATTGGAAGAACATTTAAGTCCAACCCTTACCCTTGGTCCCGTAACCTTTGACCTGACCATGGTATTGGTTTCTGTCATTACCATTTCCATTATTTTCTTACTTGTTTTTTGGGCTAGTCGTCGGATGGAGCTCAAGCCAAAAGGAAAACAGAATGTTTTGGAGTACGTTTACGAATTGACCATCAATTTTACAAAAGGGAATCTTGGCGATGCGGAAGCAAAGCGGTATTCTTTGTTCTTCTTTACAGTCTTTACTTTTCTTTTGGTTGCCAATAATCTAGGTTTGATGACCAAATTGGAAACAGCAGAAGGACATAATTTGTGGACTTCTCCAACGGCCAATATGGCTTACGATTTCGGTTTGGCAACAATTGCAACAGTATTTTGTCATGTTGAAGGTATTCGTCGTCGCGGTTTCAAGGCGTACCTCAAATCTTTTGTGACACCCTGGGCTATGGCTCCAATGAACATTTTGGAAGAAGTGACCAACCTTGTGTCGCTTGCTCTTCGTCTGTACGGTAATATTTATGCTGGTGAAGTGCTCGTCTCTCTTCTTCTACAATTATCTCAACAAAGTGCACTTGCATATCCAATTGCCTTTGCTCTAAACGTTGTTTGGACAGCATTTTCTGTATTCATTTCATGCTTGCAGGGATATGTATTTATCATGTTGGTATCTATGTACTTAAATAAAAAAATTAGTGGTGAGAGTGAATAGGAAAGGGAATGACAACTATGGCAACAACTATTACAATGCAATCTAGTACCATTCTTGGAAACTTTATCTTGGTAACAGTCTCATTTGCAGTACTTATTATTCTTATTCGTGTTTTTGCATGGGATAAAATTACAGGTATTTTTGAAGAACGTGCCAATAAGATTGCAAATGATATTGATGCTGCAGAAGAAAAACTAACAGCAGCAGCGAACCTTGTTCAACAACGTGAAGACGAGTTGGTACAGGGACGTATTGAAAGTCAAAAGATTATTCAAGACGCGGTTGAACGCGCAAAACTAGAGAAAAAACGTATTCTTCAGCAAGCAGACGTTGAAATTCAAGGATTGAAGCAAAAAGCTCAATTGGAAATTGAAGCTGAAAAACGTGAAGCACAGGAAAACTTGCGCGTTCAAGTTGCTGAATTGGCAGTTGATCTTGCAAGCAAAATTATTTTGGAAGATTTGGACCAACAAGCTCATAGTAACTTGATTGACCGTTATTTGGACAAACTAGGAGACAAGTAGATGAACGCTAGAGAAAATGCCATCGTGCAAAAATATGCTCTATCATTTGTTGAAAAAGTCAGTGATCATGCAGATATTTGGGATATGTATGACCAGATTTCTGACTTGATTTCCATCATTCATGATAGTAAGCTGAATCGAATCTTGCTGTCAGCGACAGTATCGAGAGAAGAAAAGGCTGACTTTGTAAGGACGGTACGTCAATCTAGTTTCTGGCAAATCAATGACTTGATTGAAGATGTTATTCGTGATGGTCATGCAGACTTGCTTCTTGAAACCCTTGAGCGTGTCCAATTACAAATCAGTAAATATAAAAATGAATTTGAAGCCCGTGTGGTTTCAGTCTATCCGTTGACAGAAGCTCAAAAAGAGCGTCTCCGTCACTTGGTAGAACAACGATTTTCCTTGCGTGTACGCAATATCACGGAAGAACTTGATCAAAGTCTCCTCGGTGGTTTTATTGTAACGGTTAACCATAAGGTAATCGATGCAAGCGTTCGGACACAGTTGAAGGATGTTAGAAAAAAACTTTAGAAAATAGAAAGTGGTGTTCTTTTGATTAATGCACAAGAAATTAGCGCTTTACTAAAACAACAAATTGAAGGCTTTCAGCCTGACTTTGACTACACAGAGACTGGTGTCGTAACCTATATCGGTGACGGTATCGCCCGTGCGCAAGGTCTTGACAATGCCATGAGTGGAGAGCTTTTGGTATTTGAAAATGGCACCATTGGTATGGCACAAAACTTAGAAACCAACGATGTTGGTATCATCATTCTCGGACAATTTACCGATATTCGTGAAGGGTCAGTTGTTCGTCGTACTGGTAAAATTATGGAAGTACCAGTTGGTTCGGCTTTGATTGGTCGTGTCATCAACCCACTTGGTCAACCTGTGGATGGTCTTGGTGAAATTCGTACTAGTAAGACTCGTCCGATTGAATATCCAGCACCAGGTGTTATGCAACGTAAGTCGGTTAATGAACCGCTTCAAACTGGTCTTAAGGCGATTGACGCTTTGGTTCCGATTGGTCGTGGTCAACGTGAATTGATTATCGGTGACCGTCAGACAGGGAAGACATCTGTAGCTATTGATGCTATTCTCAACCAAAAAGGCCAAGACATGATTTGTATCTATGTGGCTATCGGTCAAAAAGAGTCAACTGTTCGTACTCAGGTTGAAACGCTTCGTCAATATGGTGCTTTGGATTACACAATCGTAGTAACTGCATCTGCTTCACAACCCTCTCCATTGCTTTTCTTGGCTCCTTATGCTGGTGTTGCAATGGCAGAAGAGTTCATGTATGAAGGCAAACACGTCTTGATTGTTTATGATGATTTGTCAAAACAAGCGGTAGCTTACCGTGAATTATCTCTCTTGCTTCGTCGTCCTCCGGGTCGTGAAGCCTATCCAGGGGATGTATTCTACTTGCACAGTCGTTTGCTAGAGCGTTCAGCAAAGGTTTCAGATGAATTGGGGGGAGGCTCCATTACGGCTCTACCATTTATCGAAACACAAGCGGGGGATATTTCAGCTTACATCGCGACCAACGTGATTTCTATCACGGATGGACAAATCTTCTTGAAGGACGATTTATTCAACTCTGGTATCCGTCCAGCGATTGATGCGGGTTCTTCTGTATCTCGTGTAGGTGGCTCTGCACAGATTAAGGCCATGAAAAAGGTTGCAGGTACCCTTCGTATCGACTTAGCTTCTTATCGTGAATTAGAAGCCTTTACTCAATTTGGTTCGGATTTGGATGCAGCAACTCAGGCCAAACTTAACCGTGGTCGTCGGACTGTGGAAGTGTTGAAACAACCATTGCATAAGCCACTTCCAGTTGAAAAACAGGTTTTGATTTTGTATGCTTTGACAAATGGCTTCTTGGATTCAGTGCCAATTGATGACATTTTGGCATTTGAAGAAGAACTGTACGCATATTTTGATTTGCACTACGATGGTCTTTTGGATGTTATTCGCACAACAAAAGATCTTCCTGACACAGATGAATTGAATGCTGCTATCCAAGCTTTCAAAGACCAGTCTGTCTTTAAGTAAAGGAGTGAATGATGGCAGGTTCTCTCAATGAAATCAAGTCAAAAATTGCATCAACTAAGAAAACCAGTCAAATCACCGGTGCCATGCAGATGGTTTCGGCTTCTAAATTAGCCAAATCAGAGCAATTAGCGCAATCCTTTCAGATCTACGCTAGTAAGGTTCGTCAGATTACAACGGATCTCTTGCGTGGAGAATTGATGGCTTCAGATACAAGCAATCCAATGCTGATTCGCCGTCCAGTTCAAAAATCGGGTTATATTGTCATTACCTCTGACAGTGGACTAAAAGGTTCATATAATTCCAGTATCTTGAAGGCTGTGATGGGGATGATTGAACAGGACCATGACTCGAAAGATGAGTATGAGATTATTGCTATTGGTAGTATGGGAGCAGATTTTTTCCGTGCTCGTGGTATCAATCCTGTCTTTGAATTGCGCGGTTTAGCAGATAACCCAAGCTTTGAAGAGGTTCAAAAAATCATTTCTAAGTCTGTTGAGATGTACAAGAATGAACTCTTTGATGAGTTGTATGTTTGTTATAACCACCATGTCAATAGTTTGACCAGTCAGGTGCGTGTACAACAGATGCTTCCTGTAGAAGATTTGGACCACAATGAAGCAGATGGCTACACAGCTACTTTTGAACTGGAGCCAAACCGTGAAGTGATTCTGGAGCAACTCTTGACGCAGTATGCTGAGTCAACTATTTACGGAGCGATTTTGGATGCCAAAACTGCTGAAAATGCAGCAGGTATGACAGCCATGCAGACAGCGACGGATAATGCTAAGAATGTCATTAACGATTTGACAATCCAATACAATAGGGCTCGTCAGGCAGCGATTACTCAGGAAATTACTGAGATTGTAGCTGGTGCCTCAGCCCTTGAGTAATAGAAATAGAGGAAATAGAATGAGTTCAGGCAAAATTACTCAGGTTGTCGGACCAGTTGTAGACGTTGCGTTTGCAGCAGAAGATAAACTTCCTGAGATTAACAACGCACTCGTTGTATATAAAAATGATGATTCCAAACAAAAAGTCGTGCTTGAAGTGGCTTTGGAACTTGGTGATGGCGTTGTACGGACCATTGCCATGGAATCAACGGATGGATTGACACGTGGGATGGAAGTTCTCGATACAGGTCGTCCTATCTCTGTTCCAGTTGGTAAGGAAACCTTAGGTCGTGTCTTCAATGTTTTGGGAGAGACCATTGACCTTGATGAGCTATTCCCTGCTGATTTTGAACGTGAGCCAATTCATAAGAAAGCTCCAGCTTTTGACGAATTATCTACTTCAAGCGAAATTTTGGAAACCGGGATTAAGGTTATCGACCTCCTAGCACCTTATCTAAAAGGTGGTAAGGTTGGTCTCTTCGGTGGTGCCGGTGTTGGTAAAACCGTCCTTATCCAAGAATTGATTCACAATATTGCCCAAGAACACGGTGGTATCTCTGTGTTTACCGGAGTTGGCGAGCGTACCCGTGAAGGGAACGATCTTTACTGGGAAATGAAAGAATCAGGTGTTATTGAAAAAACGGCCATGGTATTTGGTCAGATGAATGAGCCACCAGGAGCCCGTATGCGTGTTGCTCTTACTGGTTTGACCATTGCGGAATACTTCCGTGATGTAGAAGGTCAGGACGTTCTTCTGTTCATCGATAACATCTTCCGTTTCACTCAGGCTGGTTCAGAAGTGTCTGCCCTCTTGGGTCGTATGCCATCAGCCGTTGGTTACCAGCCAACACTGGCAACTGAGATGGGACAATTGCAGGAGCGTATTACCTCAACCAAGAAGGGTTCTGTTACATCTATTCAGGCTATTTACGTACCTGCGGATGACTATACTGACCCTGCCCCAGCGACTGCCTTCGCTCACTTGGACTCGACTACCAACTTGGAACGTAAGTTGACTCAGCTTGGTATCTACCCTGCGGTGGATCCATTGGCATCATCATCTCGTGCGCTTTCTCCACAAATCGTTGGTGAAGAGCACTATGCAGTGGCCATGGAAGTAAAACGTGTTCTTCAACGTTACCAAGAATTGCAAGATATTATTGCCATCCTGGGTATGGATGAATTGTCAGATGAAGAGAAGACCCTAGTTGGTCGCGCTCGTCGTATCCAATTCTTCCTCTCTCAAAACTTCAATGTTGCGGAGCAATTTACAGGTATGCCAGGTTCTTATGTGCCAGTAGCTGAAACGGTGAAAGGCTTTAAGGAAATCTTGGACGGCAAACACGACCATCTACCAGAAGATGCCTTCCGAAATGTTGGTTCAATTGAGGATGTGGTCGCTAAAGCTGCTAAAATGAAATTCTAGAGGTGGCTTATGGGACAAATGACTGTACAAATCGTAACACCAGACGGTATCAAATATGACCATCATGCAGCATTTGTTTTGGTCAAAACGGTTGATGGTGAGATGGGTGTCTATTCTGGACATGAAGAACTGATTGCAGTTTTGGAAATCGGTGAAATGAAGGTGCGTCGTGTGGATGATGAAAACCATGTAGACTGGATTGCGGTCAATGGTGGAATCATTGAAGTCAACAAGGATATTATTACGGTCATTTCTGATTCCGCTGAGCGGGAACGGGATATTGATATTAGTCGTGCGGAACGTGCCAAATTGCGCGCGGAACGTGAATTGGAAGAAGCACAGACTGCTCGTAATATTGATATGGAGATGCGTGCAACAGTCGCCCTCCAACGTGCGATAAATCGTATTCGTGTTGGAAAACATTAATCTATATGGAATTGAACTTGGTTCAGTTCCATTTTTTAATTTCATGGTATAATGGAAACATGGTAATTTCAATTTTACAGTTTTTTAGTCATCTACTTTTTATCTATTTGAGCTATCATCTGTTAGTTTCAACAGTTGATTGGTCAAATTTTTTAAAAGTAACAGGTGAAAATCAGCGCAAAATCAACCTACTAATCTTGTTTCTAGCTATTGCTCTAGGATATTTGGTTTCAACATTTTTCTTGGAATTATTGGTCGTAGGTCGTTCTTTTGCTAATATTTAAATAGAAATGAGTAATATATGGATACAATTATTGTTACAGGTAGTAAAACTGGCTTGAAAGGTCAGGTGGAAATCGAAGGAGCTAAGAATGCTGTTCTACCTTTGTTGGCGGCGACTGTCCTAGCAAGTCAAGGACAAACCAAATTGACTCAGGTACCAATTCTTTCTGATGTTTATACCATGAATAATGTGGTTCGAGGTTTGGGAGTTCGGGTTAAATTTGATGAAGCTACCAAATCAATCGATATTGATGCAACTGGCAAACTTGGAAATGAAACTCCTTACAAATATGTCAGTCAGATGCGGGCTTCTATTGTTATTCTTGGTCCGATTTTGGCACGTAATGGCTATGCTAAGGTTTCTATGCCAGGTGGTTGTACCATCGGTAGCCGTCCTATTGATTTGCATTTGAAAGGTTTGCAAGCTATGGGGGCTAAAATTAAACAAAGAGCTGGATATATTGAGGCAAGTGCAGAGAACTTGCAGGGCGCCCATATCTATCTGGACTTCCCAAGTGTTGGGGCAACGCAAAATTTGATGATGGCTGCAACGCTGGCGCAGGGTACAACTGTTTTGGAGAATGCTGCGCGGGAACCAGAAATCGTTGACCTGGCAATTTTCCTCAACAAAATGGGGGCAAATGTCAAGGGAGCAGGAACAGAAACCATTACCATTACTGGTGTGGACCAACTACATGGAGCAGAACACCAAGTGGTGCAAGACCGCATCGAAGCAGGTACCTTTATGGTGGCAGCGGCAATGACTGGTGGCGATGTCTTGGTTAAGGATGCTGTCTGGGAGCACAACCGTCCACTCATTTCTAAGATGTTGGAAATGGGAGTTGAGGTGACGGAAGAAGCTGAAGGGATTCGAGTACGTTCACAGGTGGACAAGCTCAAACCCGTAACAGTAAAAACCTTGCCACACCCAGGCTTCCCAACGGATATGCAGGCTCAATTTACAGCTCTAATGGCAGTTGCAAAGGGTGAATCTACCATGATTGAAACGGTATTTGAGAATCGTTTCCAGCATTTGGAAGAAATGCGTCGGATGGATTTGCATTCGGAAATTTTACGAGATACAGCTATCATCACGGGAGGACAAGCTCTGCAAGGTGCTCAGGTTATGTCTACTGATTTGCGAGCTAGTGCTGCATTGATTTTGGCAGGTTTGGTTGCTGAAGGTGAGACGATTGTAGGTAAATTAACGCACTTAGATCGAGGTTATTATCGTTTTCATGAGAAATTAGCTGCTTTAGGTGCAACGATTGAACGTGTGAGTGGAGAATATGAAAATGTATAAGGATAATCTTAGCTATGTTGGTAAAAATTTAATCTTAGTAGCAGTTGTTTTGTTGATTGCTATTTTGGTGTTTATTTTAGGATTAATGGTTGGTTACGGTGTCATAGGAGATGGAGACAATGTATTTGCGGTGTTGTCACCAGCTAAGTGGCAAGAACTAATCGGTAAATTTACAGGAAAGTAGGCTGGACCTGCTTTTTTGATGGAGAGAAAATGGCGAAGAAAAATGTAAAAAAACAAGCAATGAGTCTGCTCAGCTTATTGGCTACGATTGTTGTAGTAGCGGGTGGCTATCTTTTAAGTGATAACAAGAGCAGTAACGTTGCTGATTATTCCTATTATGTCAATCAGTCTAAGGCAAGTGAGAGCACACCTAGTCAGGAACTGGCTAGTTCGGTATTGACAGAAGATGTAAAAAAACAACTGGGCAATTCGATTGATTGGAATGGCGCTGGTGCCTTTATTATCAACGGTAATAAGACCGATTTGGATGCTTCGGTCACAAGTAAGCCCTATGCGGATAATAAGACAAAGACTGTGCAGGGAGAAACGGTTCCAACGGTGGCAAATGCTCTGATGACCAAGGCGACGAGACAGTACAGGGACCGCAACGAAACGGGGAACGGAAGTACATCATGGACTCCGGCTGGTTGGTATCAGGTGCAGGATTTGGAAGGTGCCTATGATCATGCGATTGATAGAGGGCATCTGCTGGGCTATGCCTTGATTGGCGGTTTAAAAGGCTACGATGCTTCGACTAGTAATCCTAAAAATATCGCGGTTCAAACAGCTTGGGCCAATCAGGCAAGGGCTGAGGATTCGACGGGGCAAAACTATTTTGAAACCTTGGTACGAAAAGCACTAGACAAGAACAAACGTGTCCGCTACCGTGTAACCCTGATCTATGCCCAAGAGAATGATTTAGTCGCAGTCGGCCGCCAAATCGAAGCTAAATCTTCTGATGGTAGCTTAGAGTTCAATGTGTTCGTTCCAAACGTGCAGAGCGGACTCAGTATTAACTACAATAGTGGGGAAATCACGGTAAATGAATAAAGAAATTAGTTGCTAAATTGCTTATATTTTGTTAAACTAGAACTAATTGAATAGAAGTCTGTGAGACTAGTACACCTATGGAAACTGCCCAGGGAGTTGAGCCGTGACTGTAAGCTCAATCAGTGAAAGTTGGTCGAATTCACTCACGCAAAGACTTAGAACTTTTATTCACAGTGCGACACTTCACTTGTGAATACTGGTTCATGGAACTAAGGTCTGCCTAGCAGATGAAAACGGATGGTACCGCGTGACAACGCTCCGATACGAGTGGTGTCATGCGTTTTTTTATTGGAGGAATTATGTCAAACATTGAACAACAGTTGGCTGAATTAAGCCAAACTACACTTGAAAAGTTAAAAGAAATCCAGCACCAAGGAGAAAAAGAACTACAAGACCTGCGTGTTGCGGTTTTGGGTAAAAAAGGGTCCTTGACTGACTTGTTGAAAGGTTTGAAAGACCTATCTAACGACATGAAACCAATCGTTGGTAAGCAGGTCAATGAAGTACGTGACGTGCTGACAGCTGCCTTTGAAGAAACAGCTCAGAAGGTTGCTGCAGCCAAAATTCAGCAGCAATTAGCTTCAGAAACCATTGATGTGACCTTGCCAGGTCGTCAGGTCAAGATCGGGAAACGCCATGTCTTGACTCAGACTTCTGAAGAAATCGAAGATATTTTCTTGGGCATGGGCTTCCAAATCGTTGACGGATTTGAAGTGGAAAAAGATTACTACAACTTTGAGCGCATGAATTTGCCAAAAGACCACCCAGCACGTGATATGCAGGATACCTTCTATATCACGGAAGAAATCCTTATGCGGACTCATACGTCGCCTGTTCAGGCACGGACCATGGACCAGCATGATTTCTCAAAAGGTGCCTTGAAGATGATTTCACCAGGACGTGTTTTCCGTCGTGATACGGACGATGCGACCCACAGCCACCAGTTCCACCAGATTGAAGGCTTGGTTGTCGGTGAAAATGTATCCATGGGTGACCTCAAAGGTACGCTTGAAATGATCATCAAGAAAATGTTTGGTGAAGAGCGTCAGATTCGCTTGCGTCCATCATACTTCCCATTCACTGAGCCATCTGTTGAGGTGGATGTTTCCTGCTTCAAGTGCGGTGGTGACGGCTGTAACGTATGTAAGAAAACAGGCTGGATTGAAATCCTCGGTGCCGGTATGGTCCACCCGCAAGTGTTGGAAATGAGCGGCATTGACTCAACCAAGTACTCTGGCTTTGCCTTCGGTCTTGGTCAGGAACGCATTGCTATGCTCCGCTACGGTATCAACGATATTCGTGGATTCTATCAAGGCGATGTACGATTCTCGGAGCAGTTTTGATGTGAGACCTGTTTCTGATACTGAAAGTATCTAGAAACAGGACGGTAGCCGCTCTAGCGGTCTACCTACTCCCCTCACTAGTTCTAAGGTTGAAAAAATGTCGTTTTCAACCTTAGAACGTCGTAATCTCGCACTATTTAAGGTGTGGTAATCGCTGCTCTGCGACTTTCCTAGCTACCTTACTAGGATTTCTAGATAAAAATATCGTTTTGCTTGAAATCCGTCGTGATTTAGTAAGTTTGTCAGGTTGTTTAAGGTGAAAAACGGTAGCTGCTCTAGTGGTCTACCTACTCCTCTCACTAGGTTCAAGGTTGAAAAATATGTTGTTTTCGACTCTAAACCGTCGTAATCCGATACTCATAAATGGTGCTGAAGCACCTATTTATGAGACGACAGTCGCTATGGCGAACTGTCTAATCGTCTCACTAGCTCTAAGGTTGAAAAAGTATCGTTTTCAACCAGAAACCGTCGGACTCCGATACTCATAAATGGTGCTAAAGCACCTATTTATGAGACGGCAGTCGCTATGGCGAACTGCCTAATCGTCTCACTAGCTCTAAGGTTGAAAAAATGTCGTTTTCAACCTTAGAGCGTCGTAACCACGGACGAGTAAGTGAAGGTGGGAATCGCTATTCTGCGACTTTCCAGGCATATATAGAAAAGGGAGGTGCCAAAGTGCAGATTGATCCTATACGTTTAGAAGAGGTTTCCGTTTTGCAGGAACTGGCTAAGCAGACTTTTGCCGAGACCTTTGCTCACGATAATGACCCTGAAGAATTAGAAAACTTCTTCGAGGAAGCTTATTCCTTGGAGGTCTTGACTAGTGAGTTATCGGATTCCAACTGCCAGCACTATTTTCTAAGAGTTGATCATCAGATAGCTGGTTATCTCAAGCTCAACCAAGGTCCTGCCCAGACGGAGCAGGAGCTGGAAAATGCCTTTGAAATCCAGCGTATCTATCTCTTGCAGGCTTTTCAAGGTCGCGGTCTTGGGAAGGTCTTGTTTGAATTTGCTTTGGAAAAAGCAGAGCAATCTAACTGCGATTGGGTCTGGCTGGGAGTTTGGGAACACAATTACAAGGCTCAGAAATTCTATGCAAAATATGGATTTGAAAAATTTGGCCAGCATGAATTTGCGGTCGGTGATAAGATAGATGTGGATTGGCTACTAAAACGGCCTTTGCACCAGAAAGGATAATATGTTAGTAAGTTACAAATGGTTAAAAGAACTCGTTGACTTTGATGCGACAAGCCATGACTTGTCTGAAAAAATGTCAACAACAGGGATTGAGGTAGAAGGTGTTGAGCAAAAGAGTGCTGGCTTGTCTAAGTTGGTTGTCGGTCAGGTTGTGTCTGCTGAGCCAATTCCAGATACCCACCTCAACATCTGCCAGGTCAATGTTGGTGAGGAAGTTACACAAATCGTTTGCGGTGCTCCAAATGTCAAGCCAGGCATCAAGGTAATCGTCGCTCTGCCAGGAGCTCGTATCGCTGACAACTACAAGATCAAGAAAGGCAAAATCCGCGGCGTTGAGTCCTTGGGGATGCTCTGCTCATTGAGCGAAATCGGCGTGTCCGACTCAGTTGTGCCAAAAGTCTATGCGGACGGAATCTACCACCTTCCTGAAGATGCAGTCGTGGGTGAGCCAGTCTTTTCATACCTGGACCTCGACGACGAGATTATCGAGCTGTCTATCACGCCAAACCGTGCCGACGCCCTCTCTATGCGTGGCGTGGCTCATGAAGTGGCTGCTATCTATGACAGCAAGGTCAACTTCAAGCCTGTGGTCTTGGAGGAAAGCGACAAGAAGGCCAGCGATGTGATTGAAGTGGCCATTGAGTCAGACAATGTGACTGCCTACACGGCCCGTGTCATTGAAAATGTGACTATCGCACCGAGCCCACAGTGGTTGCAAAACCTACTCATGAACGCAGGTATCCGCCCGCTCAACAACGTGGTGGACATCACCAACTACATCTTGCTCTACTTTGGTCAGCCAATGCACGCCTTTGACTTTGACAAGTTTGACGGCAAGAAAATCGTGGCTCGTCAGGCAAGAGAGGGTGAAAACTTGGTAACTCTTGACGGCGAAGAGCGTGACTTGATTGCTGACGACATCGTCATTTCCGTTGCGGACAAGGCGGTTGCCCTCGGTGGTGTCATGGGTGGTGCCAACACAGAGATTGACAACAACTCTAAGATGGTTGTGCTGGAAGCTGCCCTTTTTGACGGCAAGTCTATCCGCAAGACCTCAGGTCGCCTCAACCTTCGCTCAGAGTCCTCTTCTCGTTTTGAGAAAGGCATCAACGTGGCAACCTTGACGGAGGCTATGGACACAGCAGCAGCTATGATTGCAGAACTAGCTGGCGGTCAGGTCTTGTCTGGCATCGTTTCTGCGGGCAGCGTGGACACATCGGATGTCCCAGTCACAGCGACCATTGATTATGTCAACCGCTCGCTCGGGACCAACCTTGACTATGACCAAATCGCAGATATTTTCCGTCGTTTAGGTATGGAAACAACTGGCGATGCAAGTCAATTTACAGTCGCAGTACCGCGTCGCCGTTGGGACATTCGCATCCCAGCAGACTTGGTAGAGGAAATCGCACGTATCTATGGCTATAATAATCTGCCGACCACTCTTCCGAAAGAGGACGGAACTGCGGGTGAGTTGACCCTGACCCAGAACATCCGTCGCCAAGTGCGTAGCCTGGCAGAAGGTGTAGGCCTGACAGAAATCATCTCCTATGCCCTAACAACACCTGAAAAGGCAGTGGAGTTTGCGGCTCGTCCAACCACAGTCACCGAACTCATGTGGCCAATGACTGTTGACCGCTCTGCCCTTCGTCAGAACATGGTGTCTGGTATGCTGGAAACGGTAGCCTACAACGTGGCTCGTAAGAACAAGAACTTGGCCCTCTACGAAATCGGTAAAATCTTTGAACAGTCTGGCAATCCAAAAGAGGACCTGCCACAAGAAATCAATAAATTTGCCCTTGTCTTGACTGGCTTGGTAGCTGAGAAGGACTTCCAGACACCAGCAGTACCAGTTGATTTCTTCCATGCCAAAGGTATCTTGGAAGCTATCTTTGGTCACTACAAGTTGGCAGTTGACTTCGTGGCGACCAGTGAGATTGCAGCCCTGCACCCAGGTCGTACAGCTGAAATCCATTTGAATGGAGACGTAATCGGCTTTGTTGGTCAGGTACACCCTCAAACGGCTAAGGATTACGGTATTCCTGAAACTTATGTGGCTGAAATCAATTTGGATGCGATTGAAGAAGCCCTCCAGCCTGCTCAGCCATTTACCGAAATCTCCAAATTCCCAGCGGTTAGCCGTGATATTGCCCTGCTTTTGAGCAGTGATGTCAAACATCAGGATGTCTTGGATGCGATTGCCGGTGCTGGCGTCAAACGCTTGACTAAGGTGACCCTCTTTGACGTCTATGCTGGCAGCAATATTGAGGCTGGTAAGAAATCTATGGCTTACAACCTGACCTTCCAGAATCCTGCGGACAGCCTGACGGATGAAGAAGTGGCTAAGTACATGGAGAAAATCAGTAAGTCGCTCGAAGCACTTGGTGCTGAAATTCGTTAATTTGTAAATCCTAGTCTGCAGGCTAGGATTTTTGGTATAGGTGTAATAATGGATAATTTTCAGAACGTTGAAGTTTATATTGATTGGGTACTTAGAATTTTACAAATTCTAGCAATCTTGATTTTGATAATAAAAATTAGTTTTAACAAATCAAATATTGTAGATAATGTTAATATCTTACAGCTACGTACACATGAGCAAATAGAAGAATTAAAACTTAGATATTATGAAACGTGTAAAATAGGAAATCTAAGTGGAGAAAAATTTTTAATAATTCCTAGAGGAGTAGATTTGAAGAAAATTGAATTCTATGAGCTTAGTTATAATGAAAAAAAGAATATCTTTAAAAAGAAGAGAATACTAAAGAAAGAAAATATTCAATCTGGTACAGGGATTATTATTGATACCTTGGTACCATGTGGGATACCTAATTTACGTGTAAGTTGGCAAACTTCAACTGGTGAAATTGGTGAGCATACGTTTCATTATAATGGTTTCAATGGTTTTCAAGATATGATTGAATATAAAGCAAAATTTTCGTTTTGGCGAAAGGTTATGATATTTTTAGGAGGAGATTGATAGTATGTCACACCAAGACATTCAAGAAAAATTTTTCCGAGAAGGGAAGTTGCTTGTCATTCCGAAAAAGCTGAAAAGTAAGCAGGTCTTGTTTGCTTATTTACAAGAGGATTTGGCTAAGAAGGGCTCGATATTTACCGAAAAAGAAGTCAATGCCTTTCTAGCTGAGATTTATGATGACTATGCTATATTGAGACGCTACTTGGTGGATTATGGTTATCTATCGCGTGATCAGTATGGTTTGGAATACAGAATAGAAGAAAAGAGATGATTGCGGTCATCTCTTTTGTCTTACAAAATAAAAGGTTCAATCTTCAAGTCGACAGCTTCTCCATACTTGGCTAGCAGGTCGTCTGCCAGGGGATGATAGAGTTCTCGTAGTTGTTCAATTTTGTCAGGGAATTGCTTGCCGATGTAGTCAAACTTGCATTCGATGGTTAAGAAAAGTTGGTGGAAGAGTTCGTTTATCTCATTCAATCGGGCAATCATTTCTTCGTCTTCTTTGAGAAAATCAGGGATTTCTGAGCGATTGTTGACAAAACCGTCGATGAGTTTTACGGGGAAAGAGCCGTATTCTAGGACAAATTCGTACATGGGGTTCTCCTTGCCTTACTATTGATAGGACTATTGTAGCATAGTTTGGAATGTGACAAAAGAATTTCAACTTTATTGCAGTTTAAGTTTTGTTTAACATTACTTTCAGTTTCGTTTAAAGGTTATTCAGTAAACTAAGTATTGTAAATGAGGCAGGCAACTGCTAAGAAGTTTTGAGATAAAGAGGGAAAAACATGAAAACTAGAATCGTACAAAAACAATTTAAGCGTAAAGAAACAAAATACATCGTTCATAAAGAAACATTTGCACTACTTGAAAAAGATTTACAGAAACATATGGTTTCAGACGAGTTTGCAACGTCAACCATTACAAATATATATTTCGATAATGAAGATTTCGATATGATTCAAGATTCTATTGCTAAAAAGAATGGTCGTGAGAAGATTCGCATGCGTGTTTACGATTCCAAACCATCTGAATCTAGTCAGGCCTTCCTTGAAATCAAGAAAAAAGAAAACAAAATTGGTTACAAATATCGTTTAACTTCAAACCCAGTTTCCGTAACAAATTATATTGAAAATGGAGTGATTGATTCAACTATTAAAGATGAAAAAGTCACCTCAGAATTGGAACAATTGAGAGAACGCTACGGGACTATTAAGCCGAAGATGTATATTTACTATGATCGTGTTTCCTATAAAGGGATTGAAGATAGAAAAGTTCGACTCACAATTGACAAGAATTTGCTCTACCGCGACTATGATGTAGATGCCATGGAAGGTAAGTTTGGTAAAGACCTTTTGGATCCTACAAAAGTTATCATGGAAGTAAAGGTTCCTGAAGAGCGACCAGAATGGTTGGTAGCCTTGCTTGAAAAATATCAAATTGAAAAACAATCATTCTCAAAATATGGCAATGCCTATAAACTTGCCCACAACATAACCGGAGAGGAAGTAAATCAACATGCAGCTGTTTAATAGCATTTTTTCAACAGCCAATAGCAGTATCACCTTAGCGCAGATGTCCATGGTTTTTGGAGTCAGTCTAGCCATGGGTATCCTACATGCGGCTGTGTACAAATATAGTCAATTGAAACAAGAGTAGGACAAAAGTGCCTCAAGAAAAGTATTGCAATTTGGTAATACTTTTCTGAGGTGTTTTTTGATGTGAGCCCAGATTTTCTCGATGGGATTGTACTCAGGTGAGTAAGGAGGAAGGGGCAAAAGTCTATGTCCTTGCTCCTCGCATAAATCTCTTAGCTTACTCATCCTATGAAACCTTGCATTATCCATAATGATAACAGCTGGTTTATCTAAAGTTGGTAGCAAGAATGTTTTGAACCAAGCTTCGAAAAAGTCACTCGTCATAGTATCTTTGTATGTCATCGGAGCTATAAGCTCACCATTTATGAGACCTGCAACCAAAGATAGCCGCTGATATCTTCTTCCAGAGACCTGACCTTTTATTAACTGACCTTTCAAAGAGCGACCATATTCTCGATGAAAATATGTCTCAAACCCTGTCTCATCAATATAAACAGGAGTCAGATGGCTTAAGTTATTAAACTCTTTAAGGAACAAGTCTACTTTTTCAG
>NZ_JAOTGJ010000019.1:0-40747 GCF_044427225.1 Streptococcus sp. 2022WUSS037
GTAAAATGAAACATATAAGACCTCCAATTGAGTGTGGTAATTCCTGTTAGAAGTTGATTGTTTTTTTATTCTAGTGTACAGGTAAATCCACGAATTCTCAACTGGGGGTCTTTACATATTGTCTATACTATAACTAAAGTAACTAAAAATTAGCTTAATTGAGCCTCTCATTTTTAACTTCTAAAATCACGATTCCACCAAAAAAATGGTAAATTCCAACACAAAACATCTTCTAATTTCTCTATTGATTAAATCGAATAAATGAATAAGAATAAACAAGCAAGCCAGCAACTGCTCTTCCCACTCTTGAAAAAAAGACGGATGCCTGCTATAATATCATTAGGATACTACTGCTCACTACCCCACCTGGCCCCTGTCAGTAGAGTTGAATTTTTTTCATTTGATTTCGAATAAATAAGTAGAACCAAAAGCTATCTGGTTCTGCCATTAAGAAATCAAATGAAAAGGATGTGGTAGATTGAGACATAGTCGCTTAAAACCAACACAGGATACAGTCGCCAAAAAGATTTTTCAAAACAAGGAAGTCACCAAGGCCTTTGTGTCAGACATTTTAAACCTAGCTGTTACAGAAGTTGAACTCTTGGACGGTCACCAGATTAGCCTGCCCAATGATCATTCGCCCCGCGGTTTCTATACGGTGACGGACATTTTGGTCAAGCTAGACGACGGCACCCAGGTCATTATCGAAATTCAAATTGTCAAGCAAAAATTTTTCATCAACCGCCTGTGGACCTATATCTGTACCCAGGTACATGATAATTTTGAACATGCCCGTCAGGAACACGGCGACACGCATACCACCCACGAATGGCTCTATCCTGTTTATGGAATCGCCCTCGTGGAGAAGAATTACTTTGACGATGACCAACCCTTTCACATCTTCTCCCTGCGAGAAGAAAACACCAATCAAGAACTGTTTATCCAGCCCAAAAACAGTGACAAACAGCACAGTCTGGTCAAACTCGCCTTTCTGGAATTGGGCAAATACCAGCCCGAAACTATCTCAGAATACGACTTGAAAAAATGGTTTGAATTTTTCGGAAACCGAGACTTCACTATCCAACCAGACAAGATTATTTCACAGGCAGAACATGCCCTAGACTACACAACATGGACCAAGGAGGAACAAGACATGTGGGATAAAGAATTTGACAGAGAAGAACTCTACTACTCATCCCTACGTGAGGCACGAGAAGAAGCTTGGGAAGAAGCACGGGAAGAAACTGAACAAAAAGAACGCCTGGAATTTGCCCAGCGTTTATTAGCAGAAGGCTTGGATAATGATATTATTGCTCGCTGTACAACTCTTCCCCTCTCCCTAGTCGAACAACTTCGTAGTCAATTGGCGACAGGTGGGTAGTTAGGCACAACATGGACCAAGGAGGAACAAGACATGTGGGATAAAGAATTTGACAGAGAAGAACTCTACTACTCTTCCCTACGTGAGGCACGAGAAGAAGCTTGGGAGGAAGCTTGGGAGGAAGCTTGGGAAGAAGCACGTGAAGAAACTGAACAAAAGGAACGCCTCCAATTTGCCCAGCGTTTGCTTGCAGATGGTTTAGATAATGATACAATTGCTCGTTACACTACTCTTCCTCTGCCTATTATCGAACAACTTCGTAGCCAATTGGTTGCTGGATTTTAGGCGTTTAGAGTGGAACTAAAAACAGTCTAGAAATAGACTATACAACTGGGATTGGGAAGACGAACTCTGCCCAGCCTCAAACTCTTTTTAGTTGTCGACTTCTGATACGACAACTAAGGGAATATAACATTCCCTCCCTATGATAGAATCAAAGCAAAAAATTTATAATTAGATTACTAGATCTTCCCTAGTAGTCTTTTTCTGTACTAAAAATTCAGGATATTTTGTTTGCTTTTTAAAAATGGTAAAATTTACTTTTAATACTTGATATACAGGACAATGATTGCTTTTTATGAACCACGTCGACTTTGAATTTGTTATAATCGGCTCTCTAGGGCTTTTTTTGACAGTGAAAGCAGGTCGGCATAAACATTTCTTCAAATATGAATTACCATGTCGAATCTTGCTACTTCGTTTCTTATCAGAACTCTCATTATTACAGAGGCTGGGCTCAAGCCCAGCACCGTTTCTCAAAGTTAGTGTCAACATCTCAGCGCAGAGGTTGAGTGGCTTTAACAGTCTGGGAATAGGCTGTTAAAGCTCAACAAATAGAAATATAGGCTTGTTGACGAACTCTTCTATGAAGGGTCGAGTTCTTCCCACTCCCACCCAGAAGGCTAAATCTCTAGCAGTTGGAAATAAGGATACGACGTTTCCTCGCACGTCGAAGTAATCAAAGATAAACTGATAATTGACAATAAGAAAAAGGCTGGATCAACCAAGCCTTATCTATTTATCAAAAAAGAATTGAATAATCCTAAAAATAATCAAACCCAAACTAATCAGCACCGAGAGAATAATGATGATATGAAAATCAAAGCCTCTCTTTTTTTTCTTTTTTTTAGGAAGAACATACCGCTCTTCTTCCAAGCGTTGTTCAATTCGTTCTCTCAAAGGATGTTTTCTGGTCATAGTTTCTCCTATCCTATCAAACGCTGATAAGCGGCAACATCAACTAAATTAGCCTCTTCTTCCTGACAAGTCAATAGACGGTTTGCTTCTTCTCCTGACTCAGTCAGAAGATTCTGGATTTTAGTAACTAAGAGCTCTACCTGCAAGGAACTAAAACAATTTTCTTTGGCCACATAGATCTTGGCGTGAGCAGTTTCACCAAAAGCAAAAATCAACAAGCGATGTTCAAAGGCAGTTCGTACAGCTGATAAAATCTCGCCACCATGGTTGATGTCCAGATAGATACTGGTTTTCTGATACAAGTCCCTCACCATATCCATGGAAATATTTGGATAAAGAGTCACATTGGCATGATTACCAACAGCCATCAAATGACTAGACATCTCTGTAATGGCACCAATATGAAAATGAAGATTGGGCAAACCTGTAATCAAGTTATCCAATTGCTCTATTTGATCAGAATTGGTTAAAATTAAGGCTTCTGGTTTCAACTTCTTTTTCTCCTTGAAAGGATAGAGGAAACCCAAATAAACAATCTGTTCCCTCTGTTCCGAACTGGCTAATTCTAGCAAGCGTTCATAAGTGGCCTTATCCTGTACAACTACCTTGCTTGGTCGTCTGCTCTGCTGATTGAGCAATAGGAGCATATTACCTGGAATGCTATCATGAATTGGTTCCTGCCAGAAAAGAATATCTTCACCATCTTCATTGAGATAGAAAGCCGTCAAGAAGGATAAACCCAAGCTATTGTAAATAATACGGTCTAACTCAAAACCTGCCTCCTTTAGATAGAAAGCAATCCATTCATGCTTCGTTTTGAAAAAGTAGATACGGTTTTGATAATTCAAAATCAGGTCGCCCGTTTCATGATTTTCAACCAAGACTTCTTGCCCCTTGAGACCATAATAGCTAGTCTGAGTAGCCTGTCCCTGCCTGTCATAACTAGTCTGACCAAAACGAACTCCTTTATCATTGTAACGGTCTGTTACCACAATTCGCCCAGCCTCATCATACCAATCCACTGCATTGATTAAGCGCTTATGGCTTGGATGGGCGTAATGAATCTGGGCACGTTTATTGGCAAAATTATAAATAGCAGCCTGGCTATTATCACCTCGAATTTCCCAAAAAGCCGGAGTTTGTAGTTGATTGAAATACAAGGCATGACCTTCCATCTGCTCATACTGGGTAAAAAAACGATAAGGCGAGGTCACATCGTGAGGTAGAAAACCGTCATCATTAAGGACAATAGTCGGATTATGATAACCCGAGCACAGTAGGGAATAGTGCAAATCCCAACTTCCTTGATGATAGCTATCAAATAAATGAATCATTGTGCAACCTCCTCTACTAAGTCTAGCCACTTTTTCTCAATTTCATAGGTTAAAAATTTAGAAGCAACTTGGTAGGAGGCTTCCTGCATGGCCTGACGATTTTCTTGGCTAAAGAAAATGCGAATAGCCTGACAATACTGGGCAACAATTTCCTTCTCATCTTCTACTTGTGGAAAAGGCAAGAGATAGCCATTGAGCCCATCTTGAATAAAGGTCTGGTTGCCGTATGGAGCATCAAAACCAATAAGCGGCAAACCAGCACCAATAGCCTCTAGCAAGGTCAAGCCAAACCCTTCGCTCTTTGAGGCTGTAAGATAAAGCTCATAATTCTGATAGACCTCTGTCAAATCCTGATGACCTTTTAGCTGGATATAGTCCTCTGCACCATACTCCTTAATGATGGTTTCGATTTTACCTTGCTCACCACCACTGCCATATATGTCAAATGTCAATTCTGGCAGGTGTTTCTTTGCCGCAATCACAGCCTTGGTCAACCAGTCTACGTGTTTTTCCGTAGCCAAACGTGACGCTGTAATAATGGAGTAAGATTTTCTCTTTTCCGAACGACGTACACAGTCAATACTTCCTACTGGTATATCAAGCACACGAGGAACCTTGCCCACATAACGAGCGAACTGTTCTTCTAAAACTTCCTTTTGCCGTTGCGTCGAGGTGATGAAGAAATCAACGCTATCTGCATGAACAAACTGGTAGTCATAGAAATTATTCCAAAGTATCGTTTGTTCTGTCAGACTATTAGGGCTATAGTGTTCCGCGTGAATGACTACTCCCAGCCTAGCTGGTCCTTTGTTAGCAAAAACAGCCTGTCCTGTACCTGTCGCACGATCCAAGATGACAATATCTTGGGCTGTCAGTTGTAAGTGTTGCATAAAATAGGCAATCCATTCATCCTTGGAAGACAGGATGGCATCTGGCATACAATAGACAGAGTTTTCACCATCAATCACTTCTTCATAGGCAACTGACCCATCCTCATTAAAATAGCGACGGAGATAGAGATGAGCCTTGTTGTCCCGGGGAGTATAGTACTCACTGAAACTTCTCATGTAGGTAAAAAAGTCCTTCCGAATCAACATTCCCCTAGAAACGTATTCAACACGGTGGACCAGGTCTTGATCCTCCTGGCGCAGATAGGCTGTCAGGAAGAAGTCCTGTTCCTCATAGAAGAAACGCACAATCTTCCCTTCCCGTTCTTCTCTAGTAATATTCCCGGCAACATCTTTCCGAAGCTGGTCTAGTGTGTAAGTAATCGGAGCAATTTTTTGATCCGTAAAAAAAGTGTAGAGCCAAATAATTTCCTCATCCTCAAACCCAATATTTCGGGTCAAGTCAGCCAGAGTATCCTGACCAAAGAAATCTGTAAAGATAAACTTGGCATCCACTCTCTTGCGACGGAGGAGCTGAGCCCGATAAGCCTGGGCATATTCTACACCACTGCTGGCCCAGCCTATCCCAAGGTTGATATTATAGACAGTCATTTATAGCCCTTTCTTAAGCAAAATACACCTGCAGTTCTCCCTTTTCCGTATAGGACACATCACTCAGGAGAATGTTTTGAAGGATACTGCGTTTGATTTCTTCTTTCATTTTCTGATAGCCCTTATAGGCTTCTTGATGGTATTCAAATACTGGATTACGTTGGGCTACCTGTCTGGCACTTGCAATAATCCGTAGCTGTTGGAGATAGTCCACCTCTTCCACCCAGCATTCATCGATGGCTTTTAGGACAGCCAGGCGTTCAAACTGAAGATAATCGGTCGTTAGAAGTTCTTTCTTCCTCTGAATTTCTGTCTCAATGATTCCCAGCAAGAAAGCCCTTACTTGTTTGTGATTCCCTACTTCCAGATGTTCTGGAAAGGCGTGAAAATCGTAGGTGATATGATCTAAAATATAGCGTTCCAAGTTGTGAGCTTCTACAATCGGATGGCGCTTGAGGTAGAGGTCAATGTCTTCCTTGGCGAATTGCAAAATATCTAGAGCCTGACTCCGCCCCTCAATAATAGCATCTCTTTCTCTATAAACATAATCCCGTTGGAGTTTGACGCTTTCGTCAAATTGCAGGGTCATGCCCCGTGAGGCTCTTCCAGTACCATCACTAGCCTCTTGAGAGTGTTGTAAGGCTTTCCTGAACCGTTTCCCAGTCAATTCTTGTGGCTTGCTCGGATCCACCAAATCTTTATTCTTCTTATAAAAATCTTGAATCCACTTACCACCATTTTCAATCAGAAGATCATCTTCTAAGCAGGCAAAAAATTGACTAAAACCTGGGGCTCCCTGGCGACCTGAACGACCGCGCATTTGCAGGTCCATTCGTTGACTTTTCATCCGTTCTGTCCCTATAACAGCCAGACCACCCAATTCGCGCACACCTGGTCCCAGCTTTATATCCGTTCCACGACCAGCCATATTGGTAGCCACCGTGACTGTTCCTAGCTGGCCAGCTTCTGCCACCATCTGCGCTTCTTTCGCTGCATTATAGGCATTGAGCAAGCTATGGGGAATCCCTTCCAACAAAAGCATTTCTGAATAAATCTCTGACATATTGACCGATCCCGTCACCAGAAGAATGGGTTGACCTGTCGCATGAATCTTCTTCACCAAATCCAAAGAAGCAGTAATTTTTTCAGGCATGGTCGTGTAAATCTTATCTGGATAATCCTTCCGAATGACAGGCTTGTTGGTCGGAATTTGAATGACTTCCATGTTATAGGTCTCAATAAATTCTGACTCTGCCGTCTTGCCCGTTCCTGTCATACCAGCCAACTTATCAAACATCAAGAAAAGGTTCTGATAGGTCACAGAAGCAATCGAACGCATCTCCGGAGTAACCTTGACCCCTTCTTTTTGTTCAATAGCCTGATGAATCCCTCCCTGAAGCCTGGTTCCAGTCAGCACACGCCCATCTGTCTTGTCCAGCAATTTCACCTCATCATCTTGGATGACATAATTCTTCCCCAAAATATATAACTTATGGGCCTGCAAGGCCAAAATGACATGCCGTACCAATTCCGCGTGATCGATATCAAACAATTCCTTCGAACTAAAATAACGCTCAGCCTCGTCCATGCCTGCCTGGGTCAACCAAACCTCTCCGTGTTCTCGGTTATAGTAATACCCCACGCCCTCTTTCAAACCAGTAACGAAGTGATCAGCAATAGCATAGAGGTTAGACTGCACACGGGGAGAGCCTGAAACAATCAATGGGGTTTGGGCTGTATCCAGCAAGACAGCATCTGCTTCATCAATAATGGCATAATGAAAAGGACGCAGGTATTTATTATTCTTGTGGGTCGCCAGATTCTCAAAGAGATAATCAAAACCTAAACTAGCATTGGTCGTATAAACAATGTCCGCCGCATAGATGTCTTTCTTAGTGAGGGCGGCTTTGGTGGTCCGATCATCCGAATCATCGACAGCACAAGCTACTGTCAAACCTAAAAAATGATAGATGGCTCCCATCTCTTCCGCATCACGCTTTGCCAAATAGCCACTGGTCGTTATCAGCATCACACTCTCACCTGCTAGAGCATTGAGATAGAGAGGCATGGTAGCTGTCAAGGTTTTGCCCTCGCCCGTCTTCATCTCCGCAATATTGCCCTCATGAAGAACAATGGCTCCCATTACTTGAACAGGATAGGGAAACATGCCCAAGACACGCTTGGCCGCCTCGCGAACCAAGGCATAGGCCTCCACCATGAGGTCATCCAAACTTGCACCAGCTGCCAATCTCGCTTTGAACTCTTGGGTCTTGGCACGTATTTCAGCATCCGTCAGGTCTGCCATCTCCTCTTTTAAGCTATCAATTTCTGTAAAAATCCTCTTCAATCTCTTTAGACGATAATAATCCATGGAGAAAAATTGTCGGAGTTTTTTCATTCGTTCAAGAACCGTCCTTGTCTAAAAATTGCTGGATAAGAAGTCGGAGGGGATGAACCAAGGAGTCAACAAAGTCTTCACTGACATCCTTCCTCTCTTCTCTCTCCCTACTAGCACGCTTTATTAAATCCTCTACATGCAAAAGGGAAATCCCCTGTTCTTCCAAAAGTGAATGATAGGTCTCAATAGGATAAAATACCGGACTTAGAAACAAGTCTGCCGGTTTTATTTTCTCGCTATAGTAAGCAGCTGCTAGATTCCCTCTTGGCCCATAAGCAACTAACCGAACCCTTGCTTCTGGGTGTCTAGCCACACAATCCATGATAAATTGCTCCGTTTGAGGATGGACCATGGACACATCATCAGCCCTATCAGAAACAAAGACTATATCACCCAGCCTGTTCATACATTCTGCAAACAAATCCTTCTCATAGTACACATCTTCAGGATGCTCCAGAAAAACAATATGTAAGCGAGAAGAACTTGTAGGATTGAGTTTTTCTTCTAAGAAAGTCAACTCTTCCTGAGGGGAGAAGACCGATTGCAACAAAATAGAGCGAAAGGTCAAACGTTCACAACCAGCATTCAACAGGGCAATCTCGTAGGAGTAGGCTTCCTTGGGATAGGTAAAAGATGCTTTCTTATCTTTTAAAATCTCAAATCCCAGCTCTTTTCCAAAACGATCAAAAAACACCACGCGCAAGTAAATACTGCCCTGAGGATAGGCCTCTGCATCCAGAAACAACTGGTAACTGCGCCCCTTTTTCAAAAGAGGAAGAGTCGGGGTCTGCCGCTTGGCCTGGAAATTGGTCCGAGAATACCAGTGCTTTATTTCAAAACTTGGAGGCATGAGGGGATTTTCAAAAGAAATAACCTCTTTATCAAAATCAATCCGACTGCCATATGAATAGGAATCTTGTACAAAATGACTCCATTTTATCACCAACCGCACACTAGTTCCCCCTCTTAAAATCCTTGTTCAACATATCACGATACTGCTTGATAAACCAACCAGAAGTTGCCGCACTACCATCCAAGTGGCGCCCTGAATAACCTCTTCCTAAAATGGTCGCTCCCGTTTCCTTACTAGTTCGAACCAAATTTTCAAAGGCAGTCGCATCATAATCATCTTCTTTCATGTAGGCTACTGCAAATTTTGTAGAAGCGTAGACATCTTTTTCCATCAAGGTCCAGAAACGCTGATTGAGCCTTTCAGCCGCTTCTCGATCCATGGACTGATAGGTTGAATATAACAAATCCAAGGACGTTGGAAATCCACCAGGCCTATGTAAACGTTCAGCTAAAGCCATATCCCCCAAGCTCAAGAGGGGCTTACTAATCACAATCCCATGGGGTTTTAATTTGGCACCATAATAGGAAGCTCCAAAAGTCCCCATGGACATGCCCGATAGGATCAATTGACTGGAATCAAAGCCTAGAAAATCCAAAGCTTCTTCTATCTTTCCTTGAATCTTCTCTTCCAGTTCCTGACTTCCCAGATAGAAAGCCCCGCCATCCAATCTTGGATCACAGATCAGCATAAAGGGCGTTTTCAAGCCCTTCATCATCCAGAAACCTTCAAATCCTTCAGCAGTACGAAAACCTGAGAAATAAACACAAAGGGGTGGTTTAAAATCAGCTGGGTCAAAGTAGGTAAAAATCTCCTGAAGCTGATGGTCGACAAGCCGCTGTCCACCTAAGATAAACTCTCCCAAGCCATTCCTTCCCCAACGATAATGAAGGTCGCCGATTTCTACTCTTCCAACACCCTTAGCTAAGATGGAAATGAAGAGATAGCCATCAATGGCCGCATTGATGACAACCTGATCCTTCAAGCTAGCTCCATCAAATTCCCACTGCTGATAAATTTGACTGGTAGCCCCATTTGGGATGAGCCGAACAAGCATTCGGATGTCAGCCGTAGAAGAATGACTGTGCTCTAAAAATAAATTCAAAAACTGCCATTCACCATAGGGAATATTGTAACGAAATAAGGCCAACTGCTGAAAATCGTCCCCGAATTCCCCTTCAAAAGTCATGTATTTCCGCCCCTGCATGTGAATCTTGCCTGAAAAATTGGGGGAAACTTCCATATCACTAATATGAACCTTGGCACCATATTGTCCAACAAATAATCCCTTGGATAGGGTATGAACAAAAGCCTCTTTTTCTCTAGGATTATAGGCTTGAGCCATGACCTTTTTTAAAAACTGCTGGAGCCATTCCGACGTGTTCCAACCTGCTGGATAAAAAATCTCATAAACCTTAAACAGTTCACAAACCTTTTTCACAGTCCCTGGGTATATTTCATCAGCTAAAATAAGGACAGTATACTGAGGATAAGCATCCAGTTTTTTCTGTAAAAGCTCTACCTCTTCTTCCAAGGTTTCCAGTAGCAGATTCTCCTCCTGGACTTTCTCAGCTTTCTTATTTTTTTCAGTTTCCTCTAACAAGCTTGCCAACCGTTTTCTTGTTTTCTCTAATCTAGACCTATCCTTTTTCGCAGCATCAATCTGACCAAGCAGGATGTCCAAATCATCTAGAGAATAATAATGCCATTCTAACTTTTCAGAGATGGCTACTTCTTCCCGCCAATTCTTTCCACCAACTTGTAAAATAGCTATTTTATTTCCCATTAGTTTATTTTTTCTTTCACTTTTTCTACTAGGACACCACTTGTATATTCCGAAATTTTTTGAACAGAATGAATGAGCGACTTATTCCAATTGGTCAGACCTGCTAGGTAGAAATCGATACCTGCTAGTAGGCCTCCATCCCTGAAAAGAATAAAACCATTCTTCATATGTTCAACAAATTCTGTCTCCACTCGATTGATTTGAGGAATACCAGAACTAATCCCTGCAATTTGGGTATACAAATCTGGCTCTTCTGCCAAATCAATAATCAATCGAACATATTGAAAAGCTTGAATAATCTCATTTTCGCTATGTAAAAAGGACAGCTTGATGCGACTCTCCTGACTTTCTGAATCTCCAAATTCGAACATCTGTCCTTCTTCTTTTTCAAAAAACAGATAGGGTTCCGACCTGGTTTCTAGAAATTCTTCTAAATCTTGACTAAGATTTTTGACCGTTTCTTGGTTTGTCTGATAAGACACCAGATGCAGATACATATCCTCGTATTCTTCCATCCTATTAAAGAGCACTTCCAAGCAAGCCTGGTACTCGTCTGGGCTTAAACCATCCAATAAAAAGTAAACTTCTAGTTCTTTCAAACGTTGGCTCTTACCCAAGGACAAACGGGTATCAAACAAGGACAAATGATGGACTGGAGCAATCTTAAATGTTGACAAGTAATCAGCTGTCTTCTTACTATCCGTAAGAACCAAGTCAGCCATAGCCAACATGGATAGTAACCGTTCTGTCTGATTCAATGGAAAACGGTGACCAAAAAACGATAGAACAACCTTTTGGCTACCCTTGGCCTTCATGACCACATCATAGTGCTGAGGAGAGGCCGTTAAAAAGATATGGGCCTCCTCTGAACTACTTTTCAGATAATAAGCCAAACGTTCTTGAACCAATTCTTCCATGTTCTCATAGAATGCTTTATCCGAGATGGCCGTTTCCAATTGAGGATTGATTTCAATATGTTGGTCATTGTCTCCTAAAAATTCCCGAATTCTCCACCTGCCATCTAAACCCAAATAATCCTGATAGAGCGGCTGCCAATCCTGGTAGTAAAGAATACTTGATACAAAGCCCCGATCATCAAAGACCATTTTCTTGAACAAACTCCCCTTGTCAAAGAAACTAATCCAAATAACCTGCCCCGATTCACCAAATTCGATCTGGGCATAGACTTCTCCACCTAAGAGAGCAAGAGCTAGGAAAGGGCTATTGACAAATTCAATCCCCTGTGGCCAGTCAAAATCCAGATAATCAATCACTGCTCCCTGATAGTCTCCAATTCCTTGCAACTGATCGAAAAGAGACCAGGTATCCACCTCAAACAAATCGTAACGGTGCTTGTAATACCGAAGATTGGGCATATAATTCAAGATGAGCAGTCGATTCTTTTCTCCTGCCGTTTCGAACATGCGCAACTGATTGATGGTGTCATCAAAACGAGCGGTCGACCACATATTGTACCAGTTATTGGTATTATCATACCAAGTCCTCTGTTCTGGATACCAAGCTGGAATAAAGTAATGTGTCATACGTTCTCCTACTTCGATTCAAAGAGTGAACCATAGCGTTTCTTTAAGCCCATCATTTTCACTTCTTTGATAATTGTCAACAAAATACCTACAACCATCATAAAAATCCCTGGCAGTCCTGCAATCCTCTGAATATCTGGATAATCCAGACTAAGCAACAGAGGAAGACCAACCATAAACAGCAAGAAAACAGCATTGATGGTACCAATTTTAAAAATAAGGGAGATCAGGTAGGCCTTGGTTGGCTGATCTGGTCTAAGAAGAGGAATATAATCTCCTGTTCGACGCATTTCTCTTGTTTTTTCTGTTGGATTAACCGTTGTAAAGGCAAAACTGATGGTTAAAAGAGCCAATATAGCTAAAAAGAACAAAATCCCTTCCAAATTCGTCAATGTAAAATAACTAGCCAAATATTGAAAAATCATGGCCTGATTGGGAAACAAGAAAGACAAAAGCAAGAAAATATACTGCGGAAAAGCCAATAGGGTATAGGCATACATGAAAGGCATCCCACCCGAGATATTGAGTTTAATAGGCATATAAGCCTCTTTCATCAAATCGTTCTTGATAGCAATCCGTTGGATAGGTACCCGGTATTCCGCATGATCTAATACAACCGTTAAATAGATGGAAAGGGCTGTCCAGGCTAATATCAACCCTCCTACAAAAGCCAATTCTGTCTGGAATAAATCAAGGAAAATAGGAAAAATATAAAACTGCCCAACAATAATATTGATCAGAATGATAATAGCTGTCCCCCCCAGACCATAAGCAGCATTCATGCTGGCCAGCCAGCTAATCACAAAGGCACCTGCAATCGTGACCAAGGTTACAAAAAAAATCTCATCAATAATGGCTAGTTTGCCACCCTCGCCATAGTTCAATCCAATAGCCAGCCCCAAGCCCTGAATAAAGGCCAAAAGCAACATCAGAGCATTCTTACGAAACTCCATCATCCGTGGAGAAAGAGAGCTCTGCTTACTACCAATTGAGAAGAGAGAGATGAGAATCGTAGCATACATCCAAGGCCCTAAACCTAGTGAAAAGATGGATAGCATGGGCAAACTACTTTGTGGTATCTGATACCAAGGTAGTTCTTCAAGTGCTGTCTGAGGCAGATAGCCCGACAAATTCACTAAGGGAACAGGTAGATAACGACCTGCTAGCATGATAAACAAAATCAAACCTGTAACAAGGGTTTTTCCTAAAACAGGATACCTAAAAAATAATTTCTTCATCGCTAAATCTAACATTCTTTCAAGAAACTGTATTCACAAGTGAAGTACTTGTATACTCGTAATAAAAGAGATTGTTTTTCGCTAATCAAGGCAGGTTGTTAGGGAATACTGACTGTATTTTGAAAACAACGAACAATGAGTAACTGAAAAACCAGCAGTTGCTGGAAGTGCTGAACTGTAAATACAGGTTCTAAGTTTCTATATCATTTTATTTTATCATAATGTCCATCGGAAGTAAATTGGTGGGTTGCTGGCAGCATATACTGGACAATGATTTTCTTGCCTAAGAACCTGCATTCACAAGCAAAGCGCTTGTATCGAATTTTACTGTATAAATTGTCCATTTTGTGATAAAATAATCAAGTATACCTATCTAAAAGGAGATTCTCTTGAATAAGCCACTAATCAGCATTATCGTTCCTGTCCACAACGTTGAAACCTACTTAGATCAATGTATCCATAGCGTCCTGAATCAGACTTACTCCAATTGGGAATTGTTACTCATAAATGATGGTTCCACCGACTCTTCTGGGACTATATGCGATGATTATGCTAAAGGTGATGAGCGCATCTACATAAAACATATAAAAAAAAGCAAAGGTGTGTCCGAAGCCCGCAATACTGGTCTGTCCCTTGCAAAAGGGGAGTATATTACCTTCCTAGACTCTGACGATGGTATTCGTGAAGATTTTCTAGAAACCTGCCTGACAACTGCCATTCAGCATGAGGTAGACATTGTCATTGGTCACTTTTTCATCTGGGACGAGAGAAACCATACCTTCTACTACTTCGTTGAGCAGGCACAAAAGGATCAGACAGAATTTCTAACCGTTCAAGAAGCCCTCGACCGCCAAGTTGTTTGGAAAAACCTCAACACTGCCCCCTTTGTAATTCCGTGTGGCAAACTCTTCAAGGCTTCCCTATTCGATACTCTTCGTTTTCCCAAGAACAAAAGGTATGAGGATGAATATACCATTCACAAGACCTTTTTAAAAGCCAAGCAAATCGCACTGATTCATAGCGAATTTTACATGTACCGCCGTCATGGTCAGAGCTTTATGACCACCGACTTCAATCTAAAAACAAGCATGAACAATATCGAAGCCTTGGAAGAACGTATCGTAGATTTGGTTTTAGCCAAGAAGAATACGGAGCTGGTTCGCCAAAAACTCTATAATGTCCTATTACATACCAAACATGAATTGGAAGTCCATCAGTGTAGCGATAGCTTAGAATACCTACGTGTTTTAAACAAACTGGAACTATTTAACTCCTAATCAGAAAGAAACAAGCAATTTCCTATGAATACACCAACTATCCCCATCCGAGTAAAACCTATTTCTCAAAGCCTAGATTATATTTTGGAACACTCCTGCTCTGTCGCACGATTTGGCGATGGAGAGATGGACATTATTGCAGGTCACAGCATTCCTTACCAAGACTATGACCCTCAGCTAGCCAGCGAATTAAAAGAGATACTAGGACTTGAAAGTAACCAGCACTTTATGGTCTGCCTGTCAGATGTTTTTGAAAATAGAGAACGCTATACCGACAGCTGCAATCATTTTTGGGAAGGGCACTTACAGCACTACCAAGACTACTACCGCCAGATTTGTAAAGCTCCTTGGTATGGAAGTACCTTTATCTCCCGTCCCTATATGGACCTAGCCGATAAAAGTTTATCTGCTACCTATTTTCAAAGCTTAAAGCAGATTTGGACAGACAAGGACATCCTGATTGTCGAGGGCAAAACCTCTCGCTCAGGTGTGGGCAACGACCTTTTTCAAGAAGCCAAATCTATCCAGCGGATTATCTGTCCCTCAAAAAATGCCTACGCCCAAATAGACGAGATTATTTCGGCCATCAAGACCTACGGACAAGACAAACTAGTCCTTTTGATGTTGGGACCAACTGCCAAAGTCCTGGCCTATCGTCTGTCTAAAACAGGTATGCAAGCAATTGATATTGGCCATATTGATTCGGAGTATGAATGGTTTACCATGCAGGCTCAAACCAAAATCAAACTCCAGCACAAGCACACAGCTGAACATAATTTTGACCAGGATATCATCTTTACAGAGGATCAAGAGTATCTACAACAAATTGTCTTAGACTTGACAGGTGAAGTCCTGCCAGCTCTCCAGGAAAGCAAAACCTTGGATATTGCTTTCTCTGTTAATAATCGCTATGCCCAATACCTTGGCGCCACTATCTTATCTATCCTCGCCCATCATCCAAAGGAAGAGGTACGAGTCCATATTCTTTACAAGGAGATTGCTCAGAGCATTCTCCAAGACTTGGGCAACCTAGCTCAACAAACTCCCAATTTAGAGTTGCACTTCCATTTGTTGGAAGACCAGCAGTTTTCAGCCATTCCTATCCGAACTGAACAATTTCCAATTGAATCCTTCTCCCGTTTCCTACTTCCAGAACTCCTAGCTGACTTGGGTCGAATTCTCTACCTAGACGTGGACATCTTGGTACATGGAAACTTGATGGAGCTCTTCCAAACGGATTTAGAGGAATATGAGCTTGGAGCAATCGTTGAAGCAGATATTTTCAAATACTACCAATGGTATCTGGATAGTCTGGGCTTTGGTCCAAATGATGCCTACTTTAGCTCAGGTGTGCTCTTGATGGACCTTGACAAGATGCGTCAGAATGGTACTACCAATCAGTTGATTGCCATAGCCTTAGAAAAGGCTCGAGACTATAAATTTCCTGACCAAGATATTTTAAATACCTACTACAAGGGACAGTTCAAGCAATTGTCACCTGCCTATAACTACACCGATGTCCGCAAGCAAAATAGGGAACTGACAGCTGACGAGATTGTCATCGAACACTTCAACGGTGACATCAAGGCCTGGCATGCTATCACAAAAATACCCGACTATCTCAAGGCTTCTGCCCTGACCTACCAAGACTATCAGGCAGCATTCATAGCCCTACAGAATAAGCCTGTGGTCAGCATCATTATCCCTATCGGCGAAGAAAGCCCTTATCTCCAAGCCTGCCTAGAATCTATCAGCGTGCAGACCTATCGCGAGCTTGAAATCCTCTTGGTGCAGAACAAGGCCTACTCACATAGCCAAGCGCTAATGGAGGCTTACCAGAAAGATAGCCGTTTCCACTTGCTCACCTTAGATACCGAGGTTGTTTCTCTCGAGCAGGCTGGCATCAGGAAGGCAAAAGGAGACTACCTAACCTTTGTCCGTCAGACTGACTGGTTGGACTTGGAGTACGTCGAGTGCTTATTGACCTCCTTGACGGAGAAAGATTGCCAGATTGCCCAGACCTCTTTCACTGTCTTTGATGAGGAACAGCAAAACTACCTCTTCTATTCAGAAGAGTTTCCAATCGGTACCGTCATAGAGAGCAAAGAACTACTTCAATGTTTACACAGCTTGATTTGGTTTGAAAAAGAAGGACATGAGAATTTGTTTGGAAAATTATTCCATGCCCAAATTTTCTCACCTATCTTTCATCGACAGTCATTAAACAACACAAAATTAGCCTATCTTGCCTATCTAACTGCTGGCAAAGTGGTGATTAGCCGTCACAAACTCTATGTACGTCGCTTTAAAGAAAAAGCTGAAAACTTAGAAATACTAAACAATAGAGTGGATGACCTAGCCTATCTCTTTACCTTGCTAGCCAATAACCAACTGTTGACCGTTGATTTTATGGATCACTATAAAGAACAAGTCCAACTACTAGCCAAGGAAAGCTATTGTCAAAATAATCATCAACTCTATCATCAAACCTTAGCAAGACTCAATCTACTCTAGCCAGCAGATAAGGTCATTTAGTTTCTCCTTTAATACTTCGACGAGGGGAGGCTGGGATCAAGTCCAGCGCACTTCTCAGGGTTTGTGTCAACATCTCAGCGCAGTGGTTGATTGGCTTTAACAGTCTGGGGGAGTGAAACAGTTCAGTGAACTGTTTCAGCCCGAGCCTAGAAAGGAAAAAGCGAGGTTCAAGGTGGGAGATAAGATTTGCGAGGCAAATCTCAGCAGTTCGTGTTTTACACTCCAAATCTGACCATTACGATTGTTGCGAACAAAGTTCGCTTTATCTCCAACCTCCAACTATCTCCCAGATAGTTGGAGCGAGTACTAAAAGTAAACTAACAGACATTATTATCCACAAAAGAGGGCAAGACTAGGTAGATTTAGAACTAAAAAACAAAGGAGACCCAGATGCATATCGCATTTAGTGCCACTGATTCCTATGCCGACTATCTAGGAACGACCATCTATTCCATCATTCAACACCATCCTAATCAGGAACTGCATTTCTATGTATTGGCCAAATGGATGTCTGACCATAGTCGTTTTAAACTCAATCGCCTGACTTCTCAGCTGGTGACCATTTCTTTTATTGAGATTGATAGTAAGACTTTTGAGCACCTTCCTTTGAAAGAAGGTATTTCACTCGAAACCTATTTCAGGATCCTGTTGCCTAGCCAGCTAGCTGAACTGGACAGGGTCCTATATCTGGACTGCGATATCTTAGTTAATGGATCACTGAAAGAAATCTGGGAAAGCGATCTTAGTCACCATTACCTCGCAGGTGTCAATGAATTAGACATGCTCCATAGCAATGCGGAATACCGCCAAAAAATCGGGTTCACCCCTCAGAATATTTATGTAAATGCAGGGGTACTTCTCTTTAACCTAGAGCTAATGCGCCAAGACAAGATTGAGGAATTCCTCTTTGCCAAAGCGCAAGAGATGAAGAATTTCATTGAATATCAAGACCAAGATATTATCAATATCGGTTTGAAGGGGCAAATCCTAAACCTTGAAGCCAAGTACAATATGACTGCCTATCAACGCAAGGTCAAACATATCTCGCTGGAAGAAGCGGTCATTATCCACTTCAATTGGCACAAGCCTTGGAGAAAGGACCAAAATTATCTCCAATACAATCGCGAGAGTTTCGAACTCTATCGCAGAACCTTTCAAGCCTACCTCTCCACTGTCGAGCCAGCAGTTACTCTCCTAGTCAACGCTTGGCAGACCAGACCAGCCTCCCTCAGCCAATGCCTAGCCAGCGTCTTTGAGCAGGATTACAAGAACCTACAGATTCTACTCCTGCTACCAGAAGACCAACCTGAACTGGAAGAAATCCTGATTCCTTACCTGACCAAAGAGCATCCAGTAATGGTGATCAAAAAAGACTTTGCCACAAAAATGGAAGCCTATTATGCAGGACTAGCACACGTCAAAACCAGCTATTTCAGCATGATAGAGGCAGAGGACTGGCTGGATAAGACCCATATTTCATCCCTCTACCATCAGCTTGTGGAGCAAGATACCTTCATAGCCAGTGCGCCCTTTACCTTACTAGAAGAGGAGGAGGGAGTCTACAAAATGTTTGAACCTGACCTTGCTGAAGGCCGCCGACAAACCAGCTATTTGTTAGAAAATCTCTTCGGCTTAAAATGGTATGAATCCTTCCGTCATACCCATCTGGATGGCAAACTCTACCATTCCACTATCATTCAGAGAGCAAGTCAACTAGCTAGCTATCACTCAGAAGATTTACTAGCCTGTCTCTTCTACTTGGTCGGTGAATCCGTGGCCTTTGTCAATAATAGAACTTATGTCAAACGAAATGTATCAATAGTTCAGCCCACCTTTGAAACCGAAGGGGGCATTCTCCAGCGAATGAAAGAATTGAACCACTTCGCCTCCTATATGGCGCTATGTAATCTGTCTCTCATCCATTACAAAGAATTTTACAAACAAGAACTCTATAGCCTGCTTGTGACCACTCAGAAACTAGAGAAAGAAGAACTTGCTACCAAGATAGAAGCGAAGCTCAATGAGTTAAAATTCTTAGAGCAACTTCCTCATCACAAGCCATTCTATTAAGGAAACATTATGAACCTAGCATTTACTGTCAGCGATTCCTATATAGACTACATGGGAACCACCCTCTATTCCATCATGGTGCATACAAGAAAATCCCCTGTTTCCGTCTATGTCCTCACATCTGATATATCAGACTATAGTCGCTTCAAACTTCAAAAATTAGAAGACCGATTTTACAATCTAAAGATCCATATCCTTGTGGTGGATGCCAAACAATTTAAAGATTTACCTCTCAACCGCAGCCATATCACACGGCCTGAGGTTTATTTCCGCATGGCCTTTGCCAGTCTTCTTCCTGATTTAGACCATATCTTGTACCTAGATAGCGATATTCTAGCTCAAAAGGATCTCCAGCCCCTCTGGGAAACTCCATTAGACGGGGCTTATATGGCCGCAGTTAGTGAACCACCATCAGAAGGCGGTTTTGACTACCGTCGGAGTATTGGAATGACGGACCCGACCTACTACTTTAACTCAGGGGTTCTACTCATGGACCTTAAAAAAATCAGAGAAGATAAGATTGAAAGCTTGTTATTTGAATGCGGACATGCCATCAAGGATAAGATTCGTCTCCAAGACCAAGACATCATCAATGTCGCATTGGAAGGGAAGATAAAAGCCCTAGACCCTATCTATAATTACGGCTATATGGAGCGACAGGCAAATCTTCGCAAAGAAGCCGATATTGTGTTAAACCATTTTAGTTTAGAAAAACCTTGGAATCGCCAACTTGATGTTCCAGAGTACAATCGACTCGCAGTCAATCGTTACTTGGAGTGTCATCAGGCCTATCTCCAGTTTATCGAGCCTAAAATCAGCCTAGTACTTCCTATTTTTGAAGCTGCAGGCAACTTGGACAAAACCTTGAATTCCATTGCTCAACAAGTTTATCGCAATATTGATTGCATCATCTTAGATTATTCAGCAGATAGGACAACCAAAGAAATATGTTTAGTAGCAATCAGTTCTTCCTCTCATTTCCGCTACTATAGCTTTTCCCCGAATAATAAAGATACATTTCTTCAAACGGGTTTGGAAAAGATGGCAGGTAGCTATCTCAGTCTGATTTATGCAAATGATTGGGTAGACTCTTTCTATCTCGCCAAGCTCTTTCTAGCACTAGAAGAAAATCAGGCTGACATCAGCAAAGTCAGCTGTAGCCAATTTGAACAGACTACTAGTAACTTCTACTTTTTCAACCCCTTGTGGCAAGAAAAACAAGTTCTGGATGGAAAATCTTACCTACAACAGACCCAGCTGGCACCCAGCCAGCAGGTCGCCTATTACCAATCCTTGTCTGGTATGCTCCTAGCTCCCCAAGTGGTGACAAGGGCTTGGCAACGAAGAACAGACCTCCCAGGCCAGCTCCTGACTCGATTCTTGCTACATTCCCAAGCAAGTCTGGTCTATCTACCAGAAGTAGCCTATATTTCTAGCAATAGTCGACCTGACCAAACCTTAATAACCAACAATCAAGAAGCCTCAGACTATCTGACTGCACTACAAACCTATCACGTCTTAACAAAGGGAGCGGACAAAGACTTCTATCGTCACGAACTGCTGTCCCTGTCTAATAACACAGCTACCCTAACTCCAAACTTGGCAGAAGAAATTGATATGCAGCTTGCACTTTTGGGCTGATTATCAACGAATACTCTCGAGGTCGCCAATTTCCAAATTTAACGCGTAAGGATTAGATGAAAATGAGTAAAATAAATATTTCCTTTTGTATTAACGACAAGCATTGTCACTATGTATTTTTTACTATTTCCATGATAAAGAAATACACAACTAATCTGGATATATTTGTACTCCATACTGATTTATCCGACAAGTCAAAAGATAGGCTAAGAACATTGGAGACTGAATCTGTAAACATTCATTTTGTCACGATTGATAGAGATTTATTTTCCAATTTACCGCTAACACTAGATGGCATTACCATCGAAACTTATTACCGTTATTTATTGCCAGAAATTCTCGTAGATTGTGATAAAGTCATCTACTTGGATAGCGACCTCTTGATTCGATGTGATGTTAAAGAACTGTGGGATATTGACCTCAGTCAGCACTATTTGGCAGGTGTCAACGAAATTGACATAATCAACCGTTTTCCTGACCATAAATTAAAATTGGGATTTGATTTAGATGAACTCTTTATCAATGCAGGGGTCTTGGTCTGCAACTTGCAAAAAATGCGCCAAGATAAGATTACCCATCATTTATTTACGGAAACAGAGCGACTAAAAGACATCATTCTATTTCAAGACCAAGATGTCATCAATATTGCTTTGAAAGGGAAAATAGCCGAACTTCCCCTAGCTTACAACTACACAGTTGAAGCAATGGAAAAAGACTTGTTAAGTCTGGATGAAATCAAAATTATTCATTATAACTCCTCTGGAGCAAAACCTTGGAAGCATTATCAATTTCAAGAGCTAACCTTAAATAAATATTTAAAACTTTGGCAAGTCGACTTTGTTAAAAATATAAAACAGATTCAACAAACAAAAGTAAGCCTCCTACTCCCCATCTACAATGAAACAAGTCTATTGACTATCGAAACAGTCTGCAAACAAAGCTACAAAAATATCCAACTCATCCTTCTAAACTACAATACTGATATAAACATTCAGGTACCAGATGTCTGCTCCCACTACCCACTGGATGAAGAAAAGGTAGACATCCTAAATGTCGACCCAGAAAGTCCGTTAGGACGAGACTTGCTCAAGCTGGTCAAGGGGCAATACCTGATTAGCCTCAATCACATCGATGAACTGGATGATTCATTTATCGAAACAGCCTTGAACAGTGCTGAACAATACCAGTCTGATATTGTACTGCTGGAAAACTGTAACTTTAATGAAAACGATGGTAACTACTACTTCCATGCTAATCTATTCAAGGAAGAGACAGTGACGGCTGAAACTGTAAATAAGCACTTCCAGACTTTCCCTAGACATAAAACCTATCTGACAAATCCCTATTGTAAACTCTTCAAAACAAGCTATGTCAGAGACAACCATATCGATTTAGTCAATGATTTGATACCGAAGAGCTATGAAACCGACAAGATTTCTTATGTCAAAGAAACTCTCTATGTCTATCGAAAAATCAAAGAAGAGCTAATCAGTGTTATCGTCCCTGTCTACAATGTCGAGAATTACCTACACGAATGTCTGGATAGTATCCTCAACCAAACCTATCAAAATCTAGAAATTATCCTGGTCAATGATGGTTCGACCGATAGTTCAGGCAAGATTTGTGATGACTATGCCGCAAAAGATGGGCGGATAAAGGTCATTCATCAAGAAAATGGCGGACTATCTGATGCTCGAAATAAGGGACTGGATGCCATGACTGGTCAGTTTGTAACCTTTGTTGATAGTGATGACTATCTTGGAAATCATTGCATCAAAACCTTATATATATGTGTACAAACTTGTCAGACAGACATTGCCATTGGCAAGTATATAGAGTTTGAAGAAGATAACAAATTATTTGTATTTCCTAATTCTCAAAATAGTGTCAATAAAATAGAATTGTTGACTGGAGAGCAATACCTTGAAAAATGTCATAGATATTTTTCATTTATTGCTGTGACTGCTTGGGCTAAACTATATAGAGCCAACTTATTCAATGATAACACCCCATATAAATCCATCAGATATCCTGTAGATGTCTTGCATGAAGACCAGTACACGACGCATAAACTGTTTTTTAAAAGCCAAAAAAACGTTTTTGTCGATGAATATCTATATGTGTACAGAAGACGAGAAAATAGCATAACCAAAACGCAACTATCAGAAAAGCGTATTATGGACGAAATCAAGGGCTTTGAAGAGAAAATAATTGACTTTGCCTTATTAAACAAAGATATGACCTATCTAAAAGAATACTACATCTACTTACTAAACCAACACAAAACCTATCTTGAAAATCACCAGCAACAAGATTGCGAGGTGTATGAATATATAGGAAAAAGATTGATGACCTATTTCAATTGGCAAGATAAGCCTTAAAATAGTATGTTTTTTGGGTAGACTAGAAACAAATCGAAACGGTATAACAAGTACAAAAATAAGAAAAGAAAAGGAAAGGAAGACAATGAAAGTTCATATTACCAATCTCTACGGCCAATCTCCTTTGAGTGTTGCCCTCATGGCTCAAAACATGGTCGCAGATATTGCAAAAAAATTAGATATCAAAGAAATCGGCATTTATAGTTTCAATGCCGATGGCGAAAGCGTTGAAAATCTGGCTATTCGATTTGATGGCATGAACGCTGCTGTAGGAAATGGCGATGTTATCATCTTCCAAGCACCTAGCTGGAACGGCACCCACTTTGACCACGAGTACATTAAACGGCTCAAAATTTACGCTGGCATAAAAATTGTCATCTTTATCCACGATATTCCACCACTCATGTTCAGCTCCAACTTCTATCTGATGGAAAAGACCATTGAGATGTATAATATGGCTGACTTGATTATCGCTCCTTCACAGAAAATGCTAGACCTGCTCTACCAGCATGGCCTTCGTGTCACCAATACTCTTTTGCAAAATATGTGGGATCATAAAACGGATATTTGGCTTGAAAAACCAGCCTTCCAACGGGTTCTCAACTTCACAGGAAATCCGCAACGTTTCCACTTTGTTGACGACTGGCAGTTTGCAACACCGCTCAATCTCTTTGCGCCAGAATATTACCCAACCAAACCCAACAATGTGGCCTACCAAGGTTGGAAATACAGTCTCAGCCTACTCCAAGAATTAAATAAAAATGGTGGCTTTGGTCTTGTCTGGTCACAAGGAGAGGATGCAGAATACTACAATCTCAACGTTTCCTACAAATTAAGCACCTACATCGCAGCCGGCCTACCTGTCATTGCCCCACGTAGCCTTTCCAATGCCCACTATATTTCCGAATACAAGCTGGGGTTCCTTGTCGATAGTCTGGAAGAAGCCAATGCCATCGTTTCCACTATCACTGAGGAAGAATACCGTTCCCTCCTTGATTCTCTTTGGAATTTCCGAGAACTGATTACGAAGGGCTACTTTGCTCAAAAGCTACTGACTGATGCGGTTCATCAGGTTATGATTTAGGAGGAGACACAGTATGGACGATTTAATTTCAGTTATCGTTCCCATCTACAACGTGGAAAATTATCTAAGACAATGTTTAGATAGTATTATTAGTCAAACCTATCAAAACCTAGAAATTCTCCTTATTGATGATGCTTCGACAGATGATAGCGTCGCTATCTGTCAAGAATACCAATCCCGTGATAGTCGCATTCGCTTGATTAAAAAAACTGAAAACCGTGGTGTATCAGACTCTCGAAATCTTGGTTTAAAAAATATGACTGGCGACTTTGTCACCTTTGTGGATAGCGACGACTATCTCAATCACGATATGATTGACCGACTTTATCAGCTTGCAGTCACGGAACAGGCCGACATTGTTATGGGTGATTACTACCGTTTTGTCGAAGAAAATTCTACTTTTCTCATCCACAATTACGAAGATTTCTATGAAACTCTCTCCTTTGAAGATTATCTGGATAGGGTATTTACCGGCGCAACGGACAATTATATCACAGTATGGGGAAAACTGTTTAACAGTTCCTTGTTTGTTCAAGATTATCAAATTCTTTTCCCTACTCTTAATCAAGCCAACGAAGAACAGCAAGTGACACATTTGCTATTTCTAAAAAGCAAAAAAACAATCTACCTCAGCTATGCTGGTTACTGCTGGCGCAAGCGTCCCAATAGTTTGACCAGCTCAGCAACTAGTATCCAGCACATTGCCGATGACTTAGACGGTTTTGAAAAACGCTACTTTGATCTCCTCTTGCTCGGTCATGATTTATCCAAAGCCATTGCCTTTTACAAGCTCAGGATAAGTGGATACAAACAAACTTTAGAAGAATTGGGCTACTGCCATCATCCAGTCTACCATCGGATTAGAAAACACCTTTCTCTTTACACTAGAGGGAGTTGACTGTTATAGATATGGATTTTGCAACGCAAAAGTGTATCAATCTCCGCATCTTTTAAATCGGTCTCGTTTCTCTTACTATAGTTATCGAACAAGCAGATATCTTGCGATACTAGAAGAACAAGGAAAAACAAATACAGAAATATATAATAGACTATTAAAATTTGCCTATTTGATAGAAAATGGAAAGCAATATGAAACATAAACTACCAATCAATTATTTAGGCCAATTCTATAATTTAGAACTTGAAGAACATGCTGATATTAAGGTTGATAATGGAATTATTGCCAAAAACTTTTGTAGCTTTGAGGTCAAGAATTATGCTACATTACGAATCGGCAAGCAGGTCTTTTTTAACTCCTCCTGTGTTCTAAGATGTATGGAGAAAGTTACCATCGGTGACTATTGTCTGTTTGGTGACGGAGTCAAAATTTATGACAACAATCACCACTACTCCCATCACCACATTGAAACCATCTCTTTTAGCACAGCCCCTATCACCATTGGACGACATTGTTGGGTCGGAGCTAATTCTGTTATCCTAAAGGGGGTGACCATCGGTGACAATGTGATCATCGGAGCTGGTTGTACCATCTATAAGGATGTCCCTGCCAATACCATTGTGACCTCATCAGGAACTATGACCTATCGACCTCGACCACAATTTGACAAACAGGTCACAACCTTTACGGCATCCGATACTCTGGAACACTTGGAATACCTGGTTACTTCCCTGCCTGATATTGCTTTCAATATCTTAGCTGGAACCCATATCTCTCCTCATCTCAATAGTTTTCGTCGATTTAGCAATGTCAATATCTATAGCAATATCAACGATACTGAACTGGAAGATGAGATTTTGGATCGTACCTCCATCTATCTAGACATCAATCACTGGTGGGAAGTCAAAGACATCCTCAACCGCTGTCAGCAAAAACAAATTCCCATCTATAGTTTTGATACTGTCGCCCATCAACCAGAGCTAACGAATACCATGATTTCGAGTAACCATCCGAAAGAAATGGTGCAGGCTATTCAAGATTTTTTTAAAGAAAGGGATACCTAATGGAAAAGCCACTTATTTCAGTTATTGTTCCCATCTATAACGTGGAAAACTATCTCAGGCAATGTTTAGATAGTATTATTGGTCAAACCTATCAAAACCTAGAAATTCTTCTCATTGATGACGCCTCGACAGATAATAGCGTAAGCATTTGTCAAGAATACCAAGCACGAGACGAGCGGATTTGTTTGCTAAAAAAAACTTGCAATTCTGGTCTAGCAGATACACGAAATCTAGGTATCGAAAATATGACTGGTGACTTTGTCACCTTTGTGGATAGCGACGACTACCTCGAAACAACATTCATCGAGGATCTGTTTACACAACTTACCCTCCATGAGGCTGATATCGTCATTGGAGAATACTATGGTTTCGATGAAAACAATGGCATCTACTATATCCATTCTCAAGAAGTGAGGACAGAAGTATTGACGATTGAAAACTATTTTTCACATTTATTGACTGTGGGGACTATTACCTTCTTAACTGCTTGGGGCAAATTGTTCCGTAGTCACTTATTTACTTCAAAAGAACACAATAGATACATTCGCTTTCCGAATGTGAGAGTTGCTGAAGACAGGTATACGACACATTTACTTGTCTTAAACAGTCGTAAAACAGTCTATTATTCTAAGAATCTCTATTGCTACCGAAGAAGAAAAGGAAGTCTTTCAGACGCCCCTTCTTCCCCTGTTAATACATTAAACGATATCAAAGGCTATGAAACCTTGATTATTGACATGCTTCTTGCTGGTCTTGACCCTAGCCTTGCCGTGGATTGCTACAAACAGCGTCTCTTGTATCACCAACATCAGCACCTAAGTCACAAAGCAACCGAAAATGATACCTATCGGTATATCCTACAAAAATTAGGCATTCAATCCTCATCCGATAGTTAATCGGTCTACCATCGGATTAGAAAACAGCTATCCTTTTGGGCTATCAGGAGAAAATTTCAATGACAGAAAGGGATTCATATGAAACTAAAAGAACGTCTCAAACTCCATATGTTTTGGATTGGTCTTGTTTCCCTTATTCTCATGCTGATTGACAATATTGCCTCAAGTTATTTTGGCTACAATATCAGTCAGGAATTGAATAAGATCGAGCAAACCATTTGTATTATTCTCAGTATTCTTCTATTTTTGGGCATATTAAGTAACAAGAAAGACAGCTATGGTCAAGAAACACTTGATACCATCAGCCACAAGAAAGAAACTTCTGATAGGAACACTACAGGGGATCAATAAAGCTTTGAAAACTTGATAGTGATTCAGGCTGACAGGTTGTGGCGGATATATAGCAAACCAAATCAAAAACAGGATTAGCTACGTTTATCAATTTGAGAACTCTAAAGTTATTTTAGGAGTGTGTTTCTGACACTATAACTCAAACTTATCCTTTCCCTAATTCAAACCACTGATATGTAAAGCCCTTTGTCAAGTAAAAACAATCGAACTGATAAAAAATGAAAAGTATCTAGAAAGAGCCTAGTTCTTAGCTTCGGGCATTGGCCACTCTGATATTCGTGGATTGGTTACCTACAGGTCAATGGTTCTGCCGCGAGTCCTACTCTCTATAAGCGTGGATCACAATTGTGCCACTTAGTCATTTCGTAGATGACTCAAACATTGAAGTCCTAAACTCCTTCAAGATACTCTCCATTCAAACATGATTTCAATCCTTATTTCTGTCCAAATTCACCCAGTGATTTTGGATAGAAATAGGGATTCCTCATCGCTCTGCGATGATAAAACGTAATTGTCAAAAGTGTACATGAAAACAAGTGCTAACTTCAAGCTATTCTTCCTGTCATCATCCCCCAAATAAAACCAGATAATTCCCGTGCAATAGCTGTTTTAGCAATGTTTTGTTTCTTATTTTTTCCTAGAACAAGTGTGCGATAACGTCTTCTTAAGCGTTCATTAGCCTTATCCGCATAAGCAATCACCTCCACTCGGTTTCCATTTTGTCTCCTTTTCAATTCTTTGGATTTATACCCAATAGTCCCCTTAGCCAATGATTGTGCAGCTTCTATCAGAAGTCGTCTTACATGGCTATTCCCAGCTTTGGTGATAGCACCTCTTCTTTCCTTGTCGCCACTAGAGTTTTCGCTAGGAGTCAGCCCAAGATAAGAAGTAAACTGTTGAGCTGTCGCAAAGCGATTAAAATCTCCGATTTCTGTCACAATGGAAAGAGCAGTTAGTGTTTTAATGCCGATAAAGCAAGAAAGCCGTGAGACCTTCTCTTGATAACTGTCGCTTTGACCCAGTTGCTCAATTCGTGCATCATACCGTTCTATTTGATCTACTAATTTCTCATAGGTCAATAGATATTCTGTCAAAATCTCTGCATAAAGTCCATCAGGATTTAGGGAACGGAGCCAGCGGACATGTTTCTGTGTCCAATGATTGCTTCCCTCTGTATAGCGAAAATCATGTCGGAGACAGAAGGCAAGAATTTGTTGTTTAATCTTCTTCAGAGCCACTTTGTGGTCTGTTCTCATACGGATATATTCTTTGACTTGTTCATCCTCAATAGTAGGAATATGAACAGGCCGATAGCTACGAAAGGCCAGAGCTTTTGCGAGCTGAGCAGCATCTTTCTTATCAGTCTTAACACGCTTAGATCCTTCCTTCATTACCGTTGTAGGTGCCATCACGATACAGGGAATCCCGTGAGCTTGTAGCTGGTGATATAGGGTAAATCCAAGACATCCAGCTTCATAGCCACATAATACTTCTGCCTCTTGACCATACAAGCGACGAAGCTCATTTACATAGTTCACAATATAGCTAACATTTGGACCAACTTTAGTGCTATGTTTGAATTGATTGGTCATCATATCATAGTAGCAGAGTGAAAAACTTTCTTTGTGAACATCCATTCCGATGAAAAGTGTGGTAAAATGAAACATATAAGACCTCCAATTGAGTGTGGTAATTCCTGTTAGAAGTTGATTGTTTTTTTATTCTAGTGTACAGGTAAATCCACGAATTCTCAACTGGGGGTCTTTACATATTGTCTATAAAAAGCTGACCTTGTTATCCGGATTTTATACTCAATGAAAATCAAAATCAGACTAGCCCCAAAGGTTTGGGGAAACTTTGGGGGTTGGAGATAAAGCGAACGAAGTTCGCTACAAAAGGTTTGGGGAAACTTTGGGGGTTGGAAATAAAGCGAACGTAGTTTGCTACAAAAGGTTTGGGGAAACTTTGGGGGTTGGAAATAAAGCGAACGTAGTTTGCTACAAAAGGTTTGGGGAAACTTTGGGGGTTGGAAATAAAGCGAACGTAGTTTGCTACAAAAGGTTTGGGGAAACTTTGGGGGTTGGAAATAAAGCGAACGTAGTTTGCTACAAAAGGTTTGGGGAAACTTTGGGGGTTGGAAATAAAGCGAACGAAGTTCGCTACAAAAGGTTTGGGGAAACTTTGGGGGTTGGAGATAGGCGAACGTAGTTCGTTTCTACTTATGCAGATAGAACCCTGTTACTATTTTGTTTCAAGGTATAGTCATTTGAATTAGCTTTGATACATCGTCACTTTCGGCTTGCCGTACTCTGCGAAAGTGAGGCTGGGCCAAAAAGACCAACCACGCTTCTCAGGGTTCGTGTCAACATCTCAGCTCAGTGGTTGATTGGCAGATTTGTTCGTGTTTTACACTCCAAATCTGACCATTACGACTGATGCGAACAGAGTTCGCTTCATTTCCAACCTCCAACAGTCACTACTCTGACTATTGGAGCTATGCGGGGGTGGGAGTGAAACAGTCAGAGTAGTGACTGTTTCAGCTCAACAACTTAAAACGAAAAATTGTTGACGAACTCTTTTTTGACCAGTCGAGTTCTTTCCCGCTCCCTTATTTCTAACCTAGAACAGCCTTTAGGCTGTTCTAGCTACCTACACTTCAGTTCCTTGTCCGAAAGCTAATTCACTCGACTATAATCATGACCACCCGTCAAACGGGTGGTTTGAACAAGGGCTATAAGCCCACATCACCAGCCAGCGCCTAAAGACGCTGGCTTTCACTTTGTTCAAGCCTCACTGCTTTTGACTCGTCACTAGCCTCTTAAAGAGGCATTCATACTACTTGCCATTATCCCTAAAGGGATCTTCATACTCTTTTACACTTAACTTATCAAGTGCTATATCATGTTTAACTCGCTTTCTAGATTTTAAGCTCGTGAAGAAATCATCCACTGGATAATTTCTTTATTCTTGTATATATTTCTTAATTGTGGCTTCATTAAGTCCAACTGTACTTACATAATATCCCTCTGCCCAGAAATGACGATTACCAAATTTGTATTTGAGATTGGCGTGTTTATCAAACATCATTAGAGCACTCTTGCCTTTTAAATAGCCCATAAAGCTTGATACACTTAATCGCGGAGGAATACTGACTAACATATGAACATGATCCGGCATCAGATGTCCTTCGATAATTTCTACGCCTTTATAAGTACACAAACGTCGGAATATTTCTCCCAAACTACTTCGATATTGATTATAGATGATTTTTCGTCTATACTTAGGTGTGAAGACAATGTGGTATTTACACAGCCACTTTGTATGTGATAAACTATGTGCCTTTTGCGCCATATTTTTCTCCTTTCGCTTTACAATAGGCTTGAACACCTTTATTGTATCGCGTTTGGAGTTTTTTTGGTATAACCTTCATCGCGCACCCGCATAGCGGGTGGTTTATTTGTCACGCACCTTACGGAGCGTGACGGACTAAAAGTCACATAACAGGCTGAAAGACTCCACTGGAGCCTTCCACTCATCAAATCAAGTCAACAACGGCTGAGTTTGATTTTCGAAGAATATTATAAGTCAAAAAAGCTGAGCAGACATCTAAGATGGCTTACTCAGCTTCTTTTTTTCTTTTGTGATTTTTATACCTTCAATCCGCTAAGCAATTCCTTATTCTGCCAGAGTAGATAAAGACCACCGCCGATAATAATCAGCAAGATGACAAACTTGATCAAGCCCTTAACAAAGCGGATGACCAACATCAATATCATAGATACAATCAGCCATCCCCAAGCAGAAGAATGGAGCAAGGTCTGCATGCTCTCCAGACTGGCACCAGTCCAGGTCTTGACAGGTTCGGGAATTTTATCAAACCAAGTACTATCTATACCAATTTGTTCCATAATCGAATGGCTAGTAGATTGTAACCAAGCAAAAATTCCTGCATTGTAAATGAAAAGCAAGGCTTGCTCTGGGTAACGTTTCATTGTATTCGTAATTGTTCGTAACATATTTCTCCTCTATTCTGAATACAAGGCCACTACAGCATCAATATCTGCTTGCTGGATACCATGATTTGACCCTGCTGATTCCATAACGGAGGTCTGACTATCTTCATGATCTAGGCCAATAGCATGACCCAATTCATGCTCAGCCGTATGGATAATTCTATCCATATCATAACCATATTGGTCGTTTAATAAATAAAAACTATTCAGACGCACCGTTACCGATCTATAATAATTCGTCAATAAATTAGTCGTTGAATTGGCCTCGCCTGCTGCCTGGGTATTTCCATCATTCATCTCAGTAGCAATAATATCAGCCTGATTTGGATCACTTGTCATCACAAAAGTGAAGGCCCCTGTCGCATTCCAATTTGCAATGGCTGTTTCATAGGCAGCTACAAATGTTGGATTCTGGGTTTCAAGGTAAACAGTCGCAGTATTGCTTTCCCATCGACCATGATCGGCTGTATTAACCGTATCAGTAGTCAGGCGCTTAATGGTATTAACACCTTCTTCAATCGTCACTTCAGACTGCCCTTTGACCATCAATTGCACTTCTTGAGCTAGAGTTTGTAACATCTGAGGTGCTGCTTCCTGTTGAAAATAGAATAACAGACCTAGACCACAAGCTAATAACACCATTGATAACCAAATCAGACCCCAAAATGTCCGCCAAATCCACCGTAGAATATTTCCAATAAGTTTCATAGACTATACCTCTTTCTAGAAATAGGTTTTAGTATAGCCATAATTTCTGAAACTTTTCTTAAAAACTAGGACAGTCTTTCTTCCAATTTGAAATCAATTGGCAACCAAGCCAATACTTTCTCAATCTGTTGGTTCCAGTAGTACCACTCATGTTTACCAGGTCCGAAACTTGCCTCTATATCAAATCCCAGCTCTTTTAACTCCCCAACCGCCTTTTGATGCCCTTCAAAAAGAAAATCTTCCTCACCACACCAGGCATAAAATTTGGTCTTTTTATCGGATTGTTTAGCAATTTCTAACAAATTATTTGGATTCTGTTTATCAGAAATGTCACCAAATACTCCTCGCCAATACGAAAGACTTCCCAATTCTGCTGCCGCTGGATTATCAAAATCAAAATACAATGCGCCTGAAAGCGAAGCTGCGTGTGAAAAACGATTGGTCATCATAGCAATCTTGAAGGTCCCATAACCACCCATAGACAAACCAGCGATAAAATTCTTCTCCCGCTTGTCAGACATATTTGGGAAAAATCGTTTGAGAATTTGAGGCAACTCTACTGCAATAGCATCATAATAATTCATGCCATAGGTGGTATTGGTATACCAGCCTTTATCTGTATTGACCATAACCACGATAAGATTGGTATAGCGAACCAACCGTTCCACTGTAGAACGATTCAGCCAGGAATCCTGATTTCCTCCCATACCGTGCAAAAGATATAGGACAGGAATGTCGTTGTCATCAGGATTTTCCACACGATTGCGATCTGGATATAAAACTGTAACCTGTCTGGACATATCCAACACTTCTGAATGGTATTCGATTTTCATAATTGCCATAAATCTTCTCCTTATGGTAAAGAGCCTAAGTTACCCTCGGCTCTTCACATCTTATTCACTTATTTTACTTCCATAATCACCGGCAAAATTGCTGGGCGACGCTTGGTCTGGTCGAAGAGGAATTTCGCTAGATCATCGCGAACAGCACTCTTGAGCTCTGTCCAGTCAAAACTGTCTTTTGTAAAATAGTTTTCCACCGTTGCATTGACCAAATCTGAAGCCTCACGCAAGATGTCCTTGCTCTTCTTAACATAGACAAATCCACGCGTATTGACCTTGGCCTTGGAAATGATTTTCTTCTCACGGCGGTTGACAGTGATAGCTACGATAAAAATACCATCTTCTGAGAGGATTTTACGGTCACGAAGAACAATGTTTCCAACATCTCCCATGGCATTTCCGTCAATCATGACATCACCAGCAGGAACCGCTCCGCTATGGACAAAATCACCATCTTCATAAGCCATGACATCCCCACGTTTAACGATGATAATGTTTTCTGGGAACATGCCGATTTCCAGCGCAGCCTTGGCATGGGCATCTAGCTGACGGTACTCCCCTTGAACTGGGAAGAGGTACTTAGGACGGAGGATATTGAGCATGAGCTGCAAATCACGCGCATTACCGTGACCAGATACACGCAGGTTTTTGGTAATAGATTTGACCGTTCCACCAGCCTTGTAAATCAAGTTCTCAACACGAGCCACCACAGCCTCTTTTGAAACGCTTGGTGTGGTAACGATGTAGACCAGATCGCCGTCCTTGATTTCAACATAACGGTGGCGGCCAATAGCCATCTTGCGTAGACCATTCAATGGTTCACCCATACGACCGGTTTCCAAGATAATCAATTCATGGTCTTCATACTTGCCCATATCCTTTGGTTTAACCAATAGGCGTTCGCTAACCAAACGAAGTTTTTTCAATTGGATAGCGGTACGGACAATATTTTCCACATCATGACCTGTCAAGACAACTCGGCGTCCTGTCGCCTCTGCCGCATCAAAAATCTGCTGGATACGGACAATATTACTTGCTACTGCAGCCACGATGACACGTCCTTCGCAGTCAGCAATAGTGTTGAGAATTTCCTCACCAGCCTCATGCATACTAGCTGACTGCACATTGCTATCGGCATTGGCTGAATCTGAAAGCAGGGCCAACACACCCTCTGAACCAATTTCTGCTAGACGACCAAAGTCTGTCCGATAATACTTGTCAGCCGCTTGGTCAAATTTAAAGTCACCTGTATAAACGATATTCCCTTGGTCCGTCTTGACAACAATCCCCAAACTTTCAGGAATTGAGTGAGTTGTTTTAAAGAAGGAAACTACAGAATCCCCGAAGTCAATTTCAGTATCGGCATTGATGACATGGAAATCCTTAAATTTCTTGGTTACATTATTGTTCTTGACAATCAATTTTGCCAATTCAATGGTCAGGTGTGATCCAAAAACAGGTACTTTTACTTTCTCTAAAAGATAGGGTAAGGCACCAATCGAATCAGCGTGTCCATGTGTCAAAAAGACCCCAGCCACACGGTGCTTATTTTCTTCCAAATAGTCAAAGTTGGGAACAACCACATCTACACCCAGTTGCTCATTTTCTGGATACTTAGCTCCAGCATCCAAGACAAAAATATGCTCATTTACTTCGGCAATATAGAGGTTTTTTCCGTTTTCACGTACCCCACCGAGAGCCATGATTTTTATGCTACTCATTTTTTCTCCTTTTTGGGACATCCCACAGGTGTCCACCTTATTTTTTCTTACCAACGGTCCTTGGGAGGCCCAAGTCGAATTACAGTCTGCTATGTCGGAGCTCTATTTGCAAAAGGCACACTTTGGTTCAAAATTTTATTCAACCATCAAAGCAACTTTTGAATAGAGATTCCTAAATAGCTATCGCTTCTATTATACATTTTTTCAAGAAAATTTACAAAAACTCTGCTGAAATTCAACAGAGTTCTCCCTTTTAATCAATAACCGTGTCCCCTATGTTCCCATTTTCCACCAGCATTGCGTACCAATATCCATTTCCAATCCTTGTGGGTACTATTTGGCTCCAAAGCAGGCTCTGCCCCCTCTGTTGCTACCTTAAAAGACGAAGTTAGGATAATAGCTTCCTCTGCACCATAGTGCTCCGCCCACTCATCAAATTCCTTTTCATTATCACCACTATAACCGATAGTCAGCAATTTACAACTTTTAAAATGGTGAGCAAAGTAATCTTCAACTACAAGAATAGCCGCCTCAATCTCTTTTTCCGTATACAATTCTGACTGTTCCATCGGTTCAATCTCTGCCTGAGAAGCTGCTCCTGTCCGACATCCTACCAAAAAGAGACAACACAACAGACTACAAATAGCTAAACATTTTCTCATCTTTGTTACCCAAGTCAACAATCGTTGCTGAAAAGCCAATCTCTTCGACAAAACGTAAAATATCCTCTGTCTTTACAAAAATTGTTTTCGTATTAACATTGGGGTGGAAGGTTAGAATAGGTTCGGTTAGGATTTCCTTATCAAAAAAGACTTGAATATCCTTATCAACATTATGTAACAAGCCAAAAACAGATACCACACCCGCAGGCAAGTGCATTTTTTCCATCAAGCTTTCACTTGAGGCCATGCGAATACGATTGGCTCCTACCAAATCACGAAACTGGTCCATATCCAGCTGCTTCTGGTCATCCATGATTAGTAAATAAAATGCAGTCTTTTTCTTATTAGTCAGAAACATGGACTTGGTCCGTACTCCTTCTAACCCTTCAATGTAACGGTCTGCTTCCTCAGTCGTCAAGGCAGGTGGATGCTCAACTATCGAATAATCAATCCCAAGTTTGTCTAACTGCTCAAAAACTTGTTTATCCATAGCGTCACCTCTATTCTATCGTTTGTTATATTATACTATGTTTAAAGCGATGTTTCAATGCAGCAAAAAAGCCTGGATTGCTCCAGACTTTAATCAAACAACTTATAATAATCTTCCAGTTTCATCTTGGATTTTTCCTCTGCCGTTTGGTCCTGAATAATCTGACCATTTTTCATGACAATCAAGCGATTGCCGTGACGGAGAGCATCTTCCATTTGATGAGTGACCATGAGAGCCGTCATTCCCTTGGTCGCAATCAATTCATCCGTTAACTGCATCAAGGATTGACTGGTTTTGGGGTCAAGGGCTGCGGTATGCTCATCCAAGAGTAAAAGTTCAGGCTGTTTCAAACTCGCCATCAACAAACTCAATGCTTGTCGTTGACCACCCGATAAAAGCCCTGCTGGCGTATCCAGATGTTTTTCCAGACCATTTCCCACTCTCGGCAAAAGCTGGGCCAATTCTTCTGTCTGCTGGGCCAATCTGCGTGGCACCAAGCCCCGTCCCTCGCCACGATACTTAGCGATAAGTAGGTTTTCTGCCACTGTCATCCTAGGAGCAGTTCCCATTTTAGGATCTTGGAACACACGGGCCAGATATTTTGCCCGCTTTTCTGCAGGCCAGTTAGTCACGTCCTCACCAAGAATATGGACTGAACCACTAGTCAAGGGTAGGGTTCCAGCAATGGCATTAAAGAGGGTTGACTTCCCAGCCCCATTTCCACCCAAAATGGTAATAAAATCACCTTGATAGATGGTCAAATTGACATTGTCCAAAATCACACGTTCTTCATCAAAACCGTTTGTCACCACCTTGGTGGCATTTTTTAATTCAACAATTGCTTTCATCGTGACAGGCTAGCTCCTTTCAAGACTTTATTTTTCAACTCAGGAACCATGAGGCAGACAGCCAAAATCATGGCTGAGAAGATGCGGAGATAGCTGGTATTGATACCGAGGGAAATAACCACCAAAATCAAAAATTGATAGAAGATAGCTCCCACTGCAATGGCCAAGAAACGTTCCAACATGGTCAGATTTCCATACAAGACCTCACCGATAATCAGACTAGCCATACCAACCACGATGACCCCAATACCACGTGACACATCCGCATAGCCTTCTTGTTGGGCAATCAAGGCACCCGCAAGAGCGATGATCCCATTGGAGAGGACTAAGCCTAATAATTCCATTCGACTGGTATTGATACCAAAACTGCGAGCCATATCTGGATTGTCACCCGTTGCAATAAAGGCCTGCCCAAGTCGTGTATAAAGGAAGAACATCAAACAAGCAATGACTAGAGCAATACTGCCCAAACCAAGCAAGAGACCATTCACCTGCTCTGAAAACGGAAGCAAGTCCTGTAAACGACTAGTATTTAACAAGCCTAAATTTGCCCGTCCCATGATAAAGAGAATAATGGAGTGACAGGAAGACATGACCAAGATACCTGCCAATAGTGTAGGAATCTTCCCCTTGGTATAGAGTAAGCCTGTGACCAAACCTGCCAAGCAACCTGCAAAAACGGCTACTAGCGTTGCCAAGACAGGATGAACTCCCTGTGTCAGCAAGGTCACTGCAACTGCTCCTCCCAGTGGAAAAGAGCCCTCTGTCGTCATATCCGGAAAATTCAAAATCCGAAAGGTGACAAATATTCCCATTCCTAGTACAGCCCATAAGAGAGCCTGTGAAACTGTTGATACAATCATAACTTTCCTTTGTTTTATTCAATAACCTTACTTGCCTGATTGATTACATCATCTGACAAGGTAATTCCTAATTCTTTAGCAACTTTCTGGTTGACCACAATAGTACCTTCATTGAAGATTTGTACTGGTGTATCCCCTGGATTTGCACCGTCTAAGATTTTCGCAGCCATTTTACCAGTTGCCACACCCAAATCATATTGGCTAAGGGTTACAGATGCGATACCGCCACCTTCTACCATGTCTTCTACACTGGTGAAAATCGGAGTTTTGGTTTTATTGGCTACAGAAACGACTGTTGAAAAGGCTGATGCGACCGTATTATCTACTGGTGTGAAGAGAACATCTGTCTTGCTGGTTGCTACTTCTACTGTAGAAGCCAATTCATTACTTGAAGCCACTGCATACTCCAGAACGGTGTAGCCTACTTCTTCCGCTGCAGCCTTAAATTCCTCAACTTGGATTTTTGAATTGTCTTCGTTTGAGGAGTAAAGAACACCGATTGTTTTTGCATCTGGTGTGATTTCTTTGATGAGAGAAACAGCGTCTGCAACTGGTGTTTGGTCAGATACCCCTGTGATGTTGCCACCAGGATTTTTCAAGTCAGATACCAAGTTAGCACCAACGGGGTCCGTTACAGCTCCCATGATAATTGGTAATTCTGTCGTCGCATTTGCCAACCCTTGTGCAGCAGGTGTTGCAATCCCAATCAAAAGCTCATTGCCATTGTCCAACAATTTTTTACTCATGGTCTGAACTTGAGATTGGTCAGCCTCAGCATTCATAAAATCAATCTCCAGATTGTCTGTTGTAGAATAGCCACCTTCTTCTAGTCCGACCTTAATTCCCTTGTAAATCTCATCTAGTGAATCATGGGTCACAAACTGAAGAACACCTATTTTAACTTTTTCAGAGCTAGCAGACTGACTGCTCTGCTCTTTTTGCGTCATAAACAGGGCGGCAACCACCATCACAGTAAGGGCAACAATTGTAGCAAGTAAGTTTTTGTTTTTCAACATATTCATTCTCCTTTAAAAATACACACTATCCAATCTCTATATCATCACTATTTTATCCCACCATCGCCATCGTTTCATCATGATCACCTCGTTTAGATAATAGTCTTTCAGTTTGCTTTTAGTACTTGCTCCAACTATCTGGGAGATAGTTGGAGGTTGGAAATAAAGCGAACAAAGTTCGCATCAACAGCTGCAGGCAGCTTGTATAGTCGAGTGACTGTACAAGGTTGGAAATAGTACTTGCAGAGCAAGTCACCCCTGCAGAGTACGGCAAAGCGTGTTCAAATAATGATGAAATTATTTGAAGTTAGAAATATGGAAACGAAGTTTCCTCATTCGTCGACGTAATAAAAGATAAACTGAATGACTAAAGGAAAAAGCCCCCGCAGGAAAAACCAACCTGCGAGGGCGTCAATGACACGGTGCCACCTCACTTATGGGAATTGTCTAGAATCCTCCCATATCTCATCTCCTCTAACAAGGAGTTGCACTGTAAGGTGTGCCAACCGAACTATCATTGTTTTAAGTTCATTTGCGTGATTGTTTTGGCTAGTTACTTCGTTAACTTTCCTCACTATACTGCCAGTATAAGCTGCGTTGAACTGCCTCGTACTCAGCCAAAACAGTCTACGCAAAGTATATTACACCAAACAATCGTTGTGCATCTAAGTCTGGAAACAGACAATTCTGCACATCAGCCCATTTCATAAAACTCCGCCACCCATTCTCAGCACCATGGGCTCCCTGAAGACTTCTGCTTTACTACTTCTTCTGATTACAGACGATTATACGGCATCCATCAATCTTTGTCAATACTTTTGATTAAATTTTTACCAATTGACAAGAGAAATGATACACCCAATTTAGCTTGATATGTTGCAAATCTTACTAAATTACTACTATTTTTCTTTGCGACGACGTGACGCCACTGCAACTGTACCCAACAAAGCTAAACCTACCAATGCAAGTGCAGATGTGCTTTCACCTGTTTCTGGCAAGATTGCGCTTGTCTTAGGTGTTACTTTTGTTGTCTCAGTCACCGGTGTTGTTGGCTCCTCATTTTCTTGCTTATAAACGTAAGTTACATGAGTTTCACCTTCAACTACTTTACCTTTTGCATTATTTGGAATACGAGATTCTACAAGAATGTAACGTTTTCCATTGAATACAATCACTTTTGGACGATTGTCTGAAGTTTCGTAGTCTCCGCCCACTGTACCGTTCTCAGTATCAACTACTGGTGTCTTGATAACATTGCCATTTTCATCAACATAATGAACAATTACTTTACCTTGTTTTTCAACAACTGGTGGAACAACTGGGGTTTCGACTTTCTCTTTGTACTCATAAGTGATAGTTTGTTCACCTTCTACAACTGTACCATTGCTTGGGGCATCACCTTCGTTTGTACGAGTGCGTACAAGTGTATAAGTCTTACCACCAAACGAAATTGTAGTTGGAGGTGTGTCACCATATGGCTCATCGACTGGTGTATCGGTTGGTTTAACTGTCTTATCGTCTGCGATTTCAGTCTCTGTACCTTCGATAACGTAACGAGCTACAACTGAACCTGTCTTAACAACTGGTGTTTCAACTTTAGTATAGATGTAAACTACAGTCTTCTCACCCTCTTCAACTTCACCTGTTGGTGTTGCACCTGTTTCATCAACTTTAACAAATGTGTAGCCTTCGAAATTACCAACTGTTGTTTCATAGATTGAACCTACTTCACCATCACGAACGACATCTGTTGTATCCGCAAGAACTTCGCCTTTATCAGTGATGTGACGAACAAGGACGCTACCTGTTTTCTTCTCAACTGGGTCTGGTGTTTCAACTTTCTCTTTGTACTCATAAGTGATAGTTTGTTCACCTTCTACAACTGTACCATTGCTTGGGGCATCACCTTCGTTTGTACGAGTGCGTACAAGTGTATAAGTCTTACCACCAAACGAAATTGTAGTTGGAGGTGTGTCACCATATGGCTCATCGACTGGTGTATCGGTTGGTTTAACTGTCTTATCGTCTGCGATTTCAGTCTCTGTACCTTCGATAACGTAACGAGCTACAACTGAACCTGTCTTAACAACTGGTGTTTCAACTTTAGTATAGATGTAAACTACAGTCTTCTCACCCTCTTCAACTTCACCTGTTGGTGTT